>NZ_VCQL01000090.1:0-522 GCF_005937175.1 Halomonas sp. ATBC28
TTGTTGTATTCCGTCGCAAAGCAACATAGTAACGTCAGAACATGCTCTGTCGTTATTTCGCTCCAGTTGATGTTGAAAAATTCATCGCCTTTTTTATCGTGTTCGGAATCGAAGATGCTTTGGTGGAGGATGTATTTGCCGGATTCCTTGCGCGGTAACTTGATTGCTTTCTGGCGTTCCAGCTCCTTATAAATCTGCATTGCCTCAATTAGTACCGGCCTGCCGTTCATGAAGGGATCGCGCAACCTTACACGCTGGCCAACTCGACCAGTAATAAAGCTGTTTTCCTCTTCCACCAGCACGATAAAACCCTTTTCCTCTTTTTCTCGCAATTCGCGCAGCAGCTGGAGTTCCATATCGCGGCGGCGTTCAGGGTAGCTGGTCCGCTCAGCCATTATTAGCTCATTGTTGATCCATGCAGCAGTCATTGACGCCGGTTTGCCGACGCTCATCGAAACAACGCATATTTTCTTATCCATAGCGCCCCCTACAAAAAAGAAAAGCCACCAGCGGCGGCTTAGC
>NZ_VCQL01000091.1:0-522 GCF_005937175.1 Halomonas sp. ATBC28
CTTTCTCGATTTCGCCGGGCTGGCCTACATCACGGCCAGCCTGGAGCGGCTCATCCTGTACCTCAACCCCACGCTGGTGGTGGTGCTCGGCTGGCTGCTCTACGGGCGCGGCATCCGCCGCGGGCAGGTGCTGGGCATGGCGATCAGCTATTGCGGCGTGGTGCTGGTGTTCGGCCACGAAGCGAGCCTGCAGGGCAAGGACGTGGCCTGGGGCGTGCTGCTGGTCTTTCTCTCGGCCGTGAGCTACGCGGTCTATCTGGTCTACAGCGGTGAGATGGTGCGGCGCGTGGGGTCGCTGCGCCTGGTGGGCCTGGCCACGACGGTGGCATGCGTGTGCTGCATCGCGCAGTTCGTGGTGCTGCGGCCGCTTTCGGCGGCGCTGGTTGCGCCCGAGGTGCTGGGCCTGTCGGTGCTCAACGCTGTGTTCTGCACCGCCGTGCCGGTGCTGCTGGTGATGATGGCCATCGAGCGCATCGGCGCGGGCGCGGCGGCGCAGGCCGGCATGATCGGGCCGCTCTCCAC
>NZ_VCQL01000092.1:0-514 GCF_005937175.1 Halomonas sp. ATBC28
GCGGTGAAGGTGCCGATGTTGGCCATGATGGATCTCCTTTTGGTGGAACAAGGTTCGCGCCCATCGCGTCCTTGTTGTGATCCGGCCGGCGGGGGACGGGCGGGCTGCACCGCTTGCGGTCGCAACGCAGTGGAGAGCCGGGAGGCGAAAAGAATTTGGCCCGCGAGGAATCTGCGCAGCAGAGGGGAAATTGTTTTCGCCGGACGGTTGCAGCCATGAAGCCCGAGGTGCAGCCGCGCCACCGCCAGGATTCACAACAACACAAGGACGCCTTGGGCCGAACCGCACCGAAAGGGGACAGGGCTGGCTCGGCATCCCCGCATGGAGACTGCACCGGTTCGCCCACTGACGCGGGCCAGATCAACCACCCGACGACAAGCGAGAACGCCCCTGCCGCACCTTGCGGCGCCGGTCTTGAGGCGTGGCGTGGAAGCTCCATAGCGATGCCAGGCGGGGTGTCCGTGAACCGTCCTTCGTGACGTGATGGGCGAGAACCACCAGCGTTGAGGACGGC
>NZ_VCQL01000093.1:0-513 GCF_005937175.1 Halomonas sp. ATBC28
GGCTGGTACGCTGACCGCGCAGGCCGCTGTACGGCATACGGAACTGTTCGCTGGAATACTTACGCGCGCGATAACGCAGCGCAAAGCGGTCCATACGGTCAATCTGCCCGGCAAACAGACGGTCCTGCGGTTTGCTGAACACCAGTTTGCTATCAAGGAAAACTTCACGCAGGGCCACGCCGGACTCTTCAGTATCAAGGCGAGTACCGATATAGGTCAGCAAGCCATTTTCTTCTTTTACTTCTTCGACTTGCATCTGCCAGCCGTCATGGCTGGTAATGGTATCACCAGGGTTGAACATCACGCGGGTCACGGGGGAATCACTGCGTGCGTACAGACAGTTTTCACCAGTAGATGGGAAAAGTAAAGTGACAGTTCGCGCATCCACCGCGACAACGGTTCCAAGTCCCAATTCGCTTTCTGTATCGCTGATCCAGCGTTGACCAAGTGTAAAAGGCATATGTGTTCGGCTCTATATCTTTAATTGCAGGCAATAACCACCCGCTACCGTGC
>NZ_VCQL01000094.1:0-494 GCF_005937175.1 Halomonas sp. ATBC28
CATCAGATCCGTGTGCATACACAGTATGCGGGTCATCCGATTGCCTTTGACGATCGCTACGTTGACCGTGAATTTGACAGACAGCTCACTGAAGCAGGCACGGGATGAAATCGTCTGTTCCTGCACGCCGCAGCGTTGAAGTTTACCCATCCGGGGACCGGTGAGGTGATGCGTATCTAAGCGCCGAGGGATGAAGGTTTGAAGCGTTGTTTGCAAAAGCTGCGTAACGCGCGCTAATACAAGCATATAAGCCTGATAATGGGCGGTTGGCCTGATAAGGCGTTTACGCCGCATCCGGCAAGATCACCGTTTCGGCGTCACATCCGTCGTCCCCTGCAAACGGGGGCGATTTTCCTCCATTTGCCTCAACGGCTGCGTTTCATGTAACGATGCATGACAGCGCCCGACAAGATCCTGATACTCTTTGGTATTCAACCGTTTCCAGTGTAACTCGTCGTCACTAACACTGCGTACAGCGCGGGCTGGAGTACCTA
>NZ_VCQL01000095.1:0-493 GCF_005937175.1 Halomonas sp. ATBC28
GTGCAGCACTTGAGCGAGCGGACAGAACGCTTGAGCCAGTTATACAGCGAGAACAGGAGATAAGGGATGAACGGCTGATGCAGGAACGCGAACATGAGTTATCTCTGGAGCGGGAGCGTCAGCCGGAAATCCAGGAGCGGACACTGGATGGCCCTTCGCTGGGATGGTGAAACCATGAAAAATGACGTGTTCAGTGGATTAAGGCGGGCTAATGTGGCCTGTAGCATCTGGTTGCATAGGTATTCATGCGGTTAAAATTTATCAGGTGCGATCGCGGCAGTTTTTCGGGTGGTTTGTTGCCATTTTTACCTGTCTGCTGCCGTGATCGCACCGAACGCGTTTTGGCGGTGCGTACAATGCGACGTTATGGTAAATGGAGCGGATTTTCAGGAAGGAGTGATACTAACAACTCGAACACTGTGCAAATAATGATTTTTTTAAAATATCGGTAACGATAATAAATTATTTCGTTTTACGCCGGTAATAAATATAA
>NZ_VCQL01000096.1:0-489 GCF_005937175.1 Halomonas sp. ATBC28
CACTAATACCGCTAACATTGAAAAGTGGGTCAGCGCATTGCTGAAGGTTTGTGGATTAAACGGCTTATGCGGGGAGCCGGTGATATTGCGATAAAGTTGCCCGAAGCGGGCGGAAAGGGCTTCACCATAATGGCGGCTGACTTCGGTGACCTTTTGCAGCACGGTTTGCTCTTCAACCAGCGTCGGCGGCACGATCTTCGGTACCGGTTCCGCAGGGGGCGTCGCGGCGACGGTGCGCAACTGGTCGATCAACTCTTTACGCGAGGTGTCATTATCCAGCACATCCGCCAGTGCGCCATAGGCCGCTTTTTTTTGTTCGATATCCGGTTCCGGGGCCGGTTCAGTCGTTGAGTCCGTTGTCGTTGTGGTTGTAACGCCGGGTATGGATACCGCGTGGGCAGGTGCGCCCAGCAGGCAGAAGAGGATGAACAGGATCCACCGCATGACTCCTCCAGTGAGAAAATAGAGCAAAAAGATAAGTATAGATGC
>NZ_VCQL01000097.1:0-485 GCF_005937175.1 Halomonas sp. ATBC28
GAGCCAGCGGCAGGCTGAGGTGATAGGTACGAGATTGCATGCAATCTCTAGTGCTCTGTCTATCCTGCATTATCCTCAGCATTATCCTCAGCATTATCCTCAGCCTTGCCAACTCGACACCAATGCAGGATAGACAATCCGATGTCAAATGTTAACACTCTGCGAGTGGTACATTTTCCCCGGATTATCGTCCTGAGCCTGCCGCTGGCTCTCTTTCTACCGCCTCGCTTTGCTCGTTGCTCAACGCCTCACAGACACGGATTAAAATCCGCATCCGTTCACCGTTTTTTAAAGTCCGTTAAAAGCATGATGCCATCTCCGAGAGTTAATCTCGTCAAATGCTAAATCGTGGGGGTCCCCTTTGGGGTTCCGATTTAGTGATTGACGACACCACCGATTAAAAAACTTATGCGGGGTGGATGGTTTCACGAAGTGAGGCCATCCACCTGTAAGACAGGGTTTTGTTTTTATTCCCTGTTTTGGTG
>NZ_VCQL01000098.1:0-485 GCF_005937175.1 Halomonas sp. ATBC28
CAGGTGGCGTTCAGCCAGAACACGCGCTGGCCCAGCCTGGACCTGGACCGCGCCGAGGGCTGCATCCGCTCCTATGAGCACGCCTTCAGCAAGGAAGGCGGCCTGGCGGTGCTGACGGGCAACATCGCGCTCGACGGCTGCGTGGTCAAGACGGCGGGCGTGGACGAATCCATCCACGTGTTCGAAGGTTCCGCCCACGTCACCGAATCGCAGGACGAGGCGGTGGAGAACATCCTGGCGGGCAAGGTGCAGGCCGGCGACGTGGTGATCGTGCGCTACGAAGGCCCCAAGGGCGGCCCCGGCATGCAGGAAATGCTCTACCCGACCAGCTACATCAAGTCCAAGGGCCTGGGCAAGGCCTGCGCGCTGCTGACCGACGGGCGTTTCTCGGGCGGCACCTCGGGCCTGTCGATCGGCCACTGCTCGCCCGAGGCGGCGGCCGGCGGCGCGATCGGCCTCGTGCGGAACGGTGACCGCATCCGCAT
>NZ_VCQL01000099.1:0-478 GCF_005937175.1 Halomonas sp. ATBC28
ATAAAGGTAGCTCGCTGATCACCGGGATTGTCGACGCGCGTCTCAATAAACAGAACCGCTACGATACCTACAACACCATCATCACACTGGGTAAAGGCGCACCGTACAGCTATGAATCAGCCGATCGCTATAACAAAAACCATCTGGTGCCGTTTGGCGAGTTTGTCCCGCTGGAGTCGATTCTGCGTCCGTTAGCACCGTTCTTTGATCTGCCGATGTCGTCGTTCAGCCGTGGGCCATATATCCAGCCGCCGCTGTCGGTAAATGGTATTGAGCTTACTGCGGCCATTTGCTACGAGATCATTCTTGGCGAGCAAGTGCGCGATAACTTCCGCCCGGATACCGACTATCTGCTGACTATCTCCAACGATGCGTGGTTTGGTAAATCTATTGGTCCATGGCAACACTTCCAGATGGCGCGAATGCGTGCGCTGGAGCTGGCGCGCCCACTGTTGCGCAGCACCAACAACGGCATTAC
>NZ_VCQL01000009.1:0-235357 GCF_005937175.1 Halomonas sp. ATBC28
TACGCCTGACGACCATAGCACGCGTGAACCACCTGATCCCTTGCCGAACTCAGAAGTGAAACCGCTTAGCGCCGATGGTAGTGTGGGGTCTCCCCATGCGAGAGTAGGTCATCGTCAGGCACTTATTATGAAAAATCCCCCAGGGCTGATGCCTTGGGGGATTTTTTTTGCATGGGCGTGAGGGGTAAAGAGTGAGGAGAGAGGGGGAATAGTGAGTAGAAAACGTTGGTGTAGGGGTATCTAACGAATACCCTGCTCACACCTCACACTAACGTGCGATTTTCTGGTGTTTTATGCCATATATAACAATAGCTTGTGCATTTAACATGGTATTGTTGCCACGCAGCATCTAGTATTATGCTGCACGTACCCAGAAGTAAAATCTCAGGAGGAGAAAAGGTATGACGACGCAAGTAGCCAAGAAGTTAGCAATCGCTCTATTTATGGCTTTGATGGCGGGCGGACTGATCGCTTGTGACGATCAAGGCCCTGCTGAAGAAGCGGGTGAAAACATTGATGACGCCGCAGAAGATGCCGGTGAGAGCATGGAAGAGCTCGGCGAAGATATGGAAGAGGCAGCCGAGAACTAGGCCGAGCATTTGTTTGATGAGTTAACCGAAGCAGTCGCTGAAAAGCGGCTGCTTTATTGTTTGTATCGCGTCTATTATGGTTAGCCTAAATAACGATAAAAATGAGGTGGCAACGTGCTACTACAACGCGATAAAAGCTTGCTGTTAATGGTCGATTTCCAGGCAGGGTTACTGCCGGTGATCGATGGCGGTCAAGAAGCCGTTAACGAGGCGGCTTGGCTAGGCGAAATGGCGTGCTTGCTTGAGGTGCCGGTATGGTTAACCGAACAGTCTCCAGAAAAACTGGGGGGGGCCTCAGCGTCACTGCTTGCCTGCCTAAATGACTATCAGCTCTGGCAGAAACAGCATTTTGGGGCCATGGCGGAAACTGAATTTCGTGAAGCGCTAAACGCAACGGGTAAAACACAGATTATACTGTGTGGAACAGAAGCGCACATCTGCGTGCTGCAAACGGGTTTAGGGCTATTAGAGGCAGGCTACGAGTTGTACTGGCTGAGCGACGCCTCTGCCAGCCGACGCCCGCAAGAGGCTGCGTTTGCCCGTGAGCGCGCCTGCGCGAGCGGTGCTGTGGCGGTGACGGCAGATATGGTGGCTTATGAGTGGCTTCACCGTTGCGATACAGCGCTGTTCAAAGAGGCGCACCAGCGCTTTTTGAAGCCGCGCGCGTCACGCCCCGTACGTTTCTATTAGGCCATTCGCTTTAGCGATCGGCTTCTTTACGAGTGAAAACGAAGGTATCCCCCTGGGATGCCGATGCATCGAAACGATAACCTGCCACATCGAACGCCTTGAGTTCATCTGGATCGTTGACCTGTTCCTGGATAAGCCAAGCGCTCATCAGTCCACGCGCTTTTTTGGCGTAGAAGCTGATGATTTTAAAGGTGCCGTTTTTCTCATCTTTAAACACCGGCGTAATGATCCGGGCATTAAGCTGCTTGGTATCTACCGCTTTGAAGTACTCATTCGAGGCGAGATTAACCAGCACGTTGGAGCCGCTTTCTGCAATGGCTTCATTAAGTGCAGGTGCCAGGATGGGCTTCCAATAGGCATACAGATCCTTACCGGCACTGTTAGGCAGCTTGGTGCCCATTTCCAGGCGGTAGGCCTGAATCAAATCCAGCGGCCGCAGCAGGCCATATAGGCCAGAAAGTATGCGCAGATGCGACTGTGCGTAACGGTTTTCCGCTTCGCTGAAGTTTTCTGCTTGCAGGCCGGTATAAACGTCGCCCTGAAAAGCCTGTGCAGCAGGTTTGGCATTGCTCAGAGTGAAAGGAGGGTGCCACTCCTCAAAACGCGCCGCATTCAGCCCCGCCAGTTTATCGCTGATGCCCATAAGTTCACTGATTTGCTGGGGCGAGTAGTCGCGCAAAATAGTGATCAGCGCTTGGCTGTGTTTTAGAAAGTCAGGTTGTGTCACCTGCTCTGTGGTCGGTGGGGTTTCAAAATCTAGCGTTTTAGCGGGAGAGATAACGCTCAGCATCGCATGCTCCTGGTCGTGCCCTGATAAATAAAAGCCTGATATAAGTGGGCTCAGTATACCAAGCCTCGGCAAAGGCCGAGGCTATAGCGGTGATAGCCTTATGAGAGTCGGCTGTTTTTAAGGACTGTTTGTTTTAAGGACAGGGATTGGGCATACGGCGGTGAATATCTTCGATTGCCTCTAGCACTTCGTTGTCCAGCTTGAGGCTCTCGCTGGCAAGATTGCTTTCCAACTGCTCCATGGTGGTCGCACCAATGATATTGCTGGTCAAGAAGCTGCGAGAGTTAACAAACGCCAGCGCCATTTGCGCAGGGTCTAGCTCGTGCTTTTCAGCAAGCGCAACGTAAGCCTGGGTGGCCGCCTCGGCTTCGGGCGAGGTGTAACGCTTGAAGCGCTCATACAGCGTCAAACGACCTTTGGGTGGTTGCGCGCCATTCAGGTATTTACCTGAGAGTACCCCAAACCCTAGCGGTGAATAAGCAAGTAGACCGACATCTTCACGGTGGGCAATTTCAGCCAAACCAACTTCAAAAGAGCGATTTAGAAGGTTGTAGGGGTTTTGAATAGACGCCACACGCGGTAAATCTAGCTTATCGGCAAGCTGCAGTGAGCGCATCACGCCCCAGGGCGTGTCATTAGAGAGCCCAATAGCCCGTACTTTGCCTGCATCAACCAGCTCTTTCAGCGCATCAAGCGTCTCTTCTAGCGGCGTCGCATCTTCGTCTTCGCTATGAACGTAGCCTAGCTTGCCAAAGAAATTGGTTTGACGGTCGGGCCAGTGCAGTTGGTAAAGGTCAACGTAATCGGTGTTCAAGCGCTCCAGGCTTGTATCGATGGCCTGATGAATATGCTCACGGGTTAAACGCGGGCCACTCCGTATATGGTCAAGCCCTGGGCCTGCGGCCTTGGTGGCTATGATCAGATCGTCCCTGGCGCCACGCTGCTTAAGCCAACTGCCAATATAGCGCTCAGTTAAGCCCTGGGTCTGGGCCATGGGCGGAACGGGGTACATTTCTGCGGTATCAATAAAATTGATGCCAAACGCCACGGCTCTATCAAGCTGCTCGTGGGCTTCAGCTTCGCTGTTTTGCTCGCCAAACGTCATCGTGCCTAAACAGAGTCGACTTACCTCCATGCCGGTTCTGCCAAGTGGGCGCGTTTGCATTTTTATCTCCTTACTAAGGCGGAATTGCCACAAGATAAGCCACCATTACCAGGCTGGTAAACGGCGTATGAATGGCATGTTAGCGAGGCTCATTGCAAGCAGCAAATTAATGGGGTTGAGTCGTCGCAAAGGCAGGCGTATGCTTGCCAGCCCATCGACCGGCTAAAGGCCGGTTTCTCGTGTGGTTGGCAGTTATTTTTGTGACTGCTAGCCCAAGGTTCCAACAGACGACAGGCAGGGTGGTTTGCCATGCTGCAGGCATCAACGTTGTTTACTCGGCTAGAATTTCGCCTAGCTGAACGGCTGTTTCATAATCACTGGCTGTTGCCGCGTTCACCGCGCACCCAGCGTTTAACGATGCGCTTGTTTAAGCGCTGTGCGGAAGCGGGTCACCCAGACGCGCTCTCCGTATACGGCCATATGCTGTTTCATCGCAGTCAGACGCCCCAGGACAAAGCGCGCGGAGCGCGGTACGTTCTGGAAGCTGCGCATGCCGGGGATGTAAAGTCACAGTACCAGGTGGCACAAATCCACGAACATGGCTGTGCCCAGTACCCGCGCCGTGAAGATTACGCGGTGACCTGGTACGCACGCGCCGCCCAGTCTGGGCACTATCTCGCCGCAGAGCGGCTTGCTCGCGCTTATCGCTTGGGTGAATTAGGCTTGGCGGTAGATGGTGAGCGTGCGGCTTACTGGCAGCGACAGGCGGATCAGCTGGCACTAAATAGCGTGGCCGCCGCATGAAGCGTTACCGCGTTTTGATTGAGTGAGGAAGGTTGTGTCCGAGACGCTACCCACAGTGCTAGATATTGAAGCGTCCGGATTTGGGCGCGGCAGCTACCCCATTGAAGTAGGCATCGCCCGTGCCGATGGAAGCTGCTGTGCTTTTCTCATTCAACCGCTGGAAGAGTGGACGCACTGGGATCCCAAGGCTGAACTGCTGCATGGCATCTCCCGTGATCGCCTTATTCAGGAGGGCTACCCGGTACGCCAGGTCGCCCACTGGCTGAACGATGAACTACGCGAGCTGGGTAAGGCGTACAGCGATAGTTGGGGGTACGACAATACCTGGCTGTCGCTGCTCTTCCATCATGCGGGTATGCTGCCGCGTTTTCGCCTTGAGGCGCTAAGAATTCTGCTTAGCGAAGAGCAGCAGGCAGTGTGGAGCGACACCAAAGAAGCGCTGATCGCCGAACAGGGTATTCACCGCCACCGGGCAGGTGAAGATGCCCGTTTACTGCAGCTTACCTATCAGCATACCCGCAAGCTCACCGAGCACCCGGGACGTTAGTAACTCTTCCCTCACCAGTTTTATAGCTGGGCCTCCAGCGCCTCAAGCAACTCATTGGGGGACGGTGCATCGAGCAGCATTTCGCGGGTGGGAGACGCCAAAAAGCCATGACTAACCGTGCTGTCTAAAAAGGTCAGCAGCGGCGAATAGAACTCGTCGATGTTCAGCAACCCCATCGGTTTTTCATGCAGGCCTAGATAGCCCCACGTCCATATTTCAAACAGCTCTTCCAAGGTGCCAATCCCGCCGGGTAAGGCAATAAAAGCATCGGCGTTGGCCGCCATGGTGGCTTTGCGTTCGTGCATGTTGCGCACCCGAATCAGCTCGCTCAAGCCAAAGTGGGCCTGTTCGCGCTCCACCAGGTGGTCGGGCATCACACCAATGACTTCACCACCGGCCTCAAGTGCTGCGTTAGCCAGCTCGCCCATCAGGCCAACGCGTGCCCCACCATAAACCAACGTGTGGCCGCGTTCAGCGAGGGTGCGCCCCAGTTGATTGGTGGCCTGGCGGAAGGCAGGGCTGTTACCTTCACGGGAGCCAAGATAAACGCAAATTCGAGCCATTCGTTTATTTCCTGTCGTTAAAAAATGAACGTGACTAAAACCGTAGCCAAAAAGAAAACGAGATTACTACGAGGCTTAGGTTAAAAGGGGCTTAGGGTAAACAGCGGTCTACCTGATGATGCTCATCCATCCACTGCCCAATCACATTATCACCGCACAGGTGGTGGGCGTACTGGGTGTGCAGGCAGCGTATCTGATGCCAGTTGCTAATGCCGCCAATGCCGCGTTCGGTCATCACGTTGGTGTAACCCAGCTTAGCGACTTCTTCACGCTGAGCATTACTCATATAGTCCCAGCGAGCGGTCACATAGTCGCGATGGCTCTGTTGGTAAGCCTCAAGAAATTCAGGCTCTTCCTGTAGGCGTTGTTCGAGCGCTTTGATAACCCCAACGGCTTCGATGCGGGAAATCTCAACTTTCAGAACATCGGAACAGAGCCAATACAGGGTGGGGAAGGGTTTACCATCGACAATCGGCGCCATACGCAGTACTAGCGGTGTACCTTCACCGTCGGTGGCGGCTACCGCTTCGATACCACGCGGTGCGCGGCCAAGCTGCTGGGCAATAATGGCGAGCTGACGTTCGTCAGGCGCTTGGTTGGTGCGTATCACCATTGGGTTGGTCTCTCACGAACGGTCGTCTTGAACAAATTTAGTCGAGCGGCCAACGGCACGGAAAAAGCAGCGATTGAGCTGTTCAGGCGACGCGACATAGCACCACGTCCGCTCACAGTATTCAGCGGCTCGTGCCATTAGCACGTCATAAAGGCGATTGAAGGGGGCATCATAATCGTAGGGATCGGCACCAAACAAGCGGATATGCGGATAGTCGGCAAAGCGCTCAATAAAATAGCGCTCAAGGTCTGCCTCCACGGCGCGATGCTGGGCGACGTTGTCAGGGTCTATCCAGAGGTTGTAGCGGATTGCCATTATAAGGCTCCTGTTGCCCCGGTAGTGCAGGGCAGCGTCGATCAGGCGGGCTCAGGCGCGTCTTGAAGGTGCGACATTAGCGCCTCGCGCAGGTCACCCTCAATAGGCATGGCGCACTTGGCCTGGTGGTCATACTGCACCATAACCGTATGGCCCAGGTTAGTGAGCTTGCCGTGCTGCCGCGCCTCTTGGGTGACTGTAAACGAGCTATTGCCTAATCGCGTTAAGTAAGTACGTATTTCGATATCGTGACCGTAAAACAGTTCAGCCCGGTAGTCGACTTCCATGCGCGCCATAATCAAGCGCCACTGCTTGGGGTTTAAATCAGGGGTAAAGAGTTTGAACAAGTCATTTCGGGCAAGCTCAAACCACGCTGGCAGGCGGGTGTTGTTAATGTGCCCTAAGGCGTCAGTATCGTAAAAGGCGGGCTCAATGGTACGGGTAAACATGGCTTGTCCTTGTTATTAAAAAAACAGGTTATTAGTAGGGGTAATCGCAACGGCAACGTTTAGGATTAACCCAAGCAAGCGCTTGGTCAAGCGGTGCGGCGTTGATACCACGCAATGAGTTGCATCCACCCCAACAGCCATAGCGTGGCAGCAGCGAAGCCGACCAATGTGCCCCATAGCAACCCTAGTGTGCTGTAAGTATAGGAAACACATAGCGTGTAACTCAGTAGCGAGCCAAGTCCCATCGGGTAGTGCTTGATCACCGTCGCCACCGGCGCTGCCCCATGGTTCAGGTGTAGGATCAGCAAAAAAGGCAGCATCGTGACGGGAAAGGCGGCCAACGTTCCCGCCCAGGCGGGCGGCAGCCAGTGGGCCAGACTGGTAATGGTAAATATGATCACCGTGGCAAGTGCCGCGCGGGCGGCAAGCGCCGGTAACGAAAACGTTCTGCTGGCGGGTATCCTGACATCAGTAATGCTGCGAAATAAGCCGCTGAACAGAGCAATGGCGCATAGCGTCACCAGCGTGCCGCTCAAACGCGTGAAGTTAAACTGAGCGAGCAGCGTGCTAACGGCGAGCCAGGCAACCAAGCCGCCCGCCACGCCGCCAATGACACCTTTAACGCCCGGCTGTCGTCCTGCCATCCAATAACCGGCCCCTAGCGCCATTGTGGCCGTAAAGCCCGCCAGGGTATGCACCGCACTTTGGGTCGCAAACTGAGGGGAAATTTCCAAGCCGATAAAAAATAGCGCCAAGGCCGTGCCTAACGGATAGCCCGCCAGCAGGCCCGCCATGCGCGGGCTAGCACGCACGGCAATCGCGCCTAGCCCCAGCACCATGCTGATCGAGAGCCCTAATTTCGCTAGCTGCCAAGTGAGAGGGACTTCAATCATGCGGCGTTTTCCTTGCTGTTATTGTTTGGGTACTGTCAGCCTGCGAGCTCATGAATTAAACCAAACGCAGGCCTTGCTGGTCGCGCCATGCGGCCTCAAGGGCATCTTTTAGGGGCGCTTTCAAGTGCGCGGGGAGCGCCTCCTGCGCCGCTTGGAGTGAATCAAACGAACGGTTGCGCAGCCAGCAGTAAGCCCAGGCGCAGGCTTCGGCGTCGCTATCGGGGGTCGGGCGAGCGGGCATTTGATTGAGCAGAAAGACCGCAGTGCGCGGCGCCCATAGCGGCATTTCACCTAGCTCATCCTGGCTCCACTGCTCCAGGGTGGCGCCGCTGGGCGTGGCGTCGGGTGTACCTAATTTAGCTACCCGTGCTGTTTCAGCCAAAATGAGCGCTAGCTGATCCGTATTCGCTTGCCCAAGCGAGCGCCATTGCCGCAACAGCGCCGATAGCCCCGCCCGCATCTTGGTATAAAAGTCATCTTGCGGCATGCTTGGCACAACCCCTATTGAATGAGTGAGATTTTTCATGGCCTACGATTTTGCCACGCCTGTGGAGCGACGCCACCCAGAAGGTGGCTGGGCATCGCAAAAATGGCACCGCTACGGCGACGACGTACTGCCCCTTTGGGTCGCCGATATGGATTTTCGCTCCCCGCCTGAGGTGATTGATGCACTGCAGGCGCGCGTGGCCCACGGTGTATATGGCTATGGCGAAGTGCCTGCTACGTTAACAGAAACCCTGTGCCAGTGGAGCGCCCACCACTATGACTGGCCCATTCAGCCGGAGTGGCAGCAGTGGCTGCCGGGCGTCGTGCCAGCTTTGCACCTGGCCGCGTTAACGCTGACCGAGCCAGGCGACGGTGTATTGACGGTAGCGCCGATCTACCCGCCATTTTTAGAGGTTGCAAAGCGCACCGGGCGACTACCCCAGCAGGCGATGCTGGCAGCGCCTTCAGCACCCAATGAGCCTTGGCAGCTCGATATTGATGCCTTGGAGGCCGCTATTACGCCACGTACGCGCTTGCTGCTGTGGTGCCAGCCCCACAACCCTACGGGGCGAGTGTGGCGCCATGAGGAGCTTGCAGCGCTGGCTGAGCTAGTGGAGCGCCACGACCTTTGGGTGGTCTCCGATGAGCTGCACTGCGACCTGTTATTGGACGAAGGCGCCCAGCACCGCCCGTTAGCCGCGGCATTTCCTGAATTAGCGAAGCGCACCATTACGCTATGGGCACCGTCGAAAACCTTTAACCTAGCGGGCTTAACCAGCGCCTGCGCGGTGATTTCCGACCCCGCACTGCGTGAGCGCTTTGCGGCGGCTACCAAGGGGTTACTTCCCGATGGCAACGTGCTCGGCTTGGTCGCGGCGGAAGCAGCGTATCGACATGGCGAGCCGTGGCGCCAGGAGCTGTTAAGCGTGTTACGTGAGCATCGTGGGACGCTGCAGGCACGCGTAGCGGCTTGGCCGGGCGTGCGCTGGAGTGCGCCGGAGTCGACCTATCTGGCTTGGCTGGATATGCGCGAGGCAGGGTTAGGTGAGGCGCCCTACAAGACGTTGCTGAAAGAGGCGGGAGTAGCGCTTTCGGACGGGGCGGCCTTTGGCTGCCCCGGCTTCGTGCGGCTTAACTTTGGTACCACCGCTTCCCAGCTGGAAGCGGCGCTGTCTCGTATGGATTCCCTGCTGAAGCAGGATTGAGAGCCTTCAGAAGACCTTAGTACAGCATCGCAAAGAGCTTACGGCGGTAAGCAACGGTCAGCGGGTGGTCGGCGCCCAGGGCGTCGAATACCTGCAGCAGCGTTTTACGCGCGGCGTCATCATTATAGGCGCGATCCTGCTTCATCAGTGCCAGCAGCGCCTCCAGCCCTTCATCATAATGACCGTCGGCCACTTGGCGCAGGGCGCGCTGGTACTGCGCTTCGCTATCGGTACGATCGCCCAGGGCAGCAATCTCTTCGGCTGAGAGTGCCTGCTCGCTAAACTCGATGCTGGCGCGTACGCCACGCGCAGGTGCCGCGTCGCGCTCTTCCGGGGGCAGGTTATCGAGTACTTCACGGGCCTCACTGCCGCGCCCTTCGGCCACCAATACCCGTGCGAAGGCTACCTGGTAGGCATAGTGCTCTGGGTACTGGCCCATTAGGGTTTGATAAATCTCGCGGGCAGCGGCGGTGTCACCGGCTTTAAGCGCTTCTTCCGCCTGCTCTTCAGGGGTAGGCGGCGCTTCGCCGGGGGCTGGGAAGTAGCGATTGAGCCACTCGCGCACTTCTTTCTCCGGCAGAGCGCCCTGGAAACCATCCACCAAGCCGCCCTGGCTAATCAGCTTCACATCGGGCACAGAACGCACGCCCAGTTGGCCGCCGATTTCGGGGTTTGCTTCAATATCGAGCTTGCCGAGCAGGAAAGCGCCCGCGTACTCAACCACCAGCTTCTCCAGCACCGCGAGCAGGGTGCTGCTGCTTGCGTTGGACGGCGAGTAGCAGCCCATTAGCACCGGCACCTGCATGGACGCTTCAAGCACCTGCTGAATATTGCCAGCATTGAGCTCGATAATGACATCTTCAGGGCGCACCGCCGCTTGTTCAGCGTTAGGCGCGGTAGCGTCAGCACTTCCGGTATCCGCCGTAAGCGGCTTACCTGAGCGGGGATCGATAATTTGCATGGGTAGACTCGGCATCAAAAAATGAACAATAGTTCCCCATGATATGCAGGCATTTGCCGGTGGATTCAAGGAAGAGGAGGGAAATAAAACTCACTGCTAGTGGGTATCAAGCTACGTGAACCTGATAAAGCAGAAACAGGGCGCGGTTAGGCGCCCTGGATGAGCTACTATTTTTGGCATTGTTTCTGAAATTGCTTCTGAAATTACTTAAGGAATGATGCGCTCCGCGCGTAGGCGAGCGAACAGATCGAAAAACGCCGCGCGTGTTTCACGGAAGTGATCAAAGCCGAAATCTCGCGACTTGGTGACATCGTTGACGCACTCAAGCTCGCGCCCCAGGTCGGCATCGGTGTGCCACCAGGAGGCTAACTTGCTGACATCGGCTTCGACTAGCTCGTTCTTTTCGACAATCTCGGCCCAGGTAGGCGCAATGTCGGCCATCTGGGTTTCGAGCGGTTGTGGCGTTTCCGGGCAGTCGGCTACTTCAAGCTCGAAGAATTCGCCAATTTCATGCCACAGTCGACGCCAGCGGAACACATCGCCATTGACCGTATTAAAGGCCTCATTGTGGGCACCGGGCGTGGTCGCCGCCCACTCCATCTGCCGCGCCAACACCAGCGAATCGGTTAGATCGGTCAAGGCGTTCCACTGCACCTGCGAGCCAGGGAATGTGAACGGCTTGCCCGTTGCTTTGCAGATAGAGGCGTAAACCGCCAGCGTCACGCCCATGTTCATGGCGTTACCGCGGGCATAGCCGATGACCGTGTGCGGACGGTGCACGTTCCAGCTAAAGCCGTCCCGACCCGCCTTCGCGAACATGATGTCTTCGAGGGTGTAGTAAAAGTTCTCGCCAGGTACGCGGGGCGCTGATTCACGAAACGGCGTCTCGGTTTTACCGCTACCGTAGTTCTCGAAGGCACCCAGGTACTGCTTGGTGCCGGTCACCAGCGAGACATGCGCTAAGCTTGCGCCCTGCAGAGCGTCGAGCAAGTTGTGCATCATTGCGCCGTTGGCCTCGACGTTAGCCTTTTCATTTTCGCGCCGCACCCAAGTGCAATAAAACACGTGGGTGATGGGTAGCCCCGCCAGTGCTTCCGCCGTAGCCTCTCGATCTAACAGATCGGCAGCGACGGGAATTACCCCTGCTTGATCAGAGGGGCGACGAGATAATCCATAGACACTCCACCCGCTAGCGGTGAGGTAGCTGGCTAAGTTGCCACCAGTGATGCCGGTCGCGCCGACGACTAATGCGGTGCCTTTGCGCATCGTTAACTCCTTTTGTAGACAAAATTTTCGGAACGGGCAGTGGAAATGTGCTTTGTGTCCGATGAAAAGCAGTCTGGTCGCCAAGAATCATTGCTACAATTGGAAAAATCGCAAATCTTTATTGCACTAGGAGCAACTCGATGGATCTCAATGCGCTACGCATCTTTGAGCGCGTCGCCGCGACAGGAAGTTTTACCGCCACCGCACGCCACTTTCATCGCGCCGTGTCGTCGGTTTCGCGTCAGATTGCCTCTTTAGAGGAGGCGCTTGGTCAGCAACTGTTCTATCGCCACACCCGCGCCGTGACGCTGACCGAGGCAGGTTTGCGCTACTATCAGGAAGTTCGCGAGATACTTGAACGACTCGACCTGGCGACGGAAGCGCTAACGGCCCCCAATACAGCGCCTAGCGGCGTGCTGCGCCTCAATGCTCCCGTGGCTTTCGGCCAGCGCCAAATCGTGCCGATTCTGCATCACTTTCAACGCCGCTACCCGGCGATCAAAGCCGAACTGATGTTAACCGATCAACTGACCGACCCGGTGCGCGAGGGCATCGATATTACCTTTCGTGTCGGCGAATTGGCCGATTCAACGCTGGTGGCACGCCGCCTAGCGTCAATGAACTACGTTGTGGTTGCTGCCCCCACCTATATACAGCGCTGCGGTAGGCCCAATACCCCAGATGACCTTGAACACCACGACTGCCTGCTCTACCAAGGTGAAATGGGTCGTCAGCGCTGGTACTTCCATCATGCCGAGCAGCCGCAAGCCTTTGCTTACAAAGTCGACGGCAGCCTGTATAGCAACGATGCCGAGAGCCTGGTGCGTGCCGCGCTAATGGGGCAGGGACTGGTGATGTTTCCCACCTGGCTGATCGCTGATGAGCTGGCCTCGGGCAAACTGCTGCCTCTGCTCGAAGCGTGGCGATGTGAAGTCGTGCCAGGCAGGCGCGATATCCACGTGCTCTACGCCCAGCGTCGGCTGCACACCCGCAAGGTAAGCGCTTTTTTGGATCATCTGTTTGAGATGGTTGGATCTACACCAGAATGGGATCGCTGGCGTGAGCAGCTGGCGGTGTAAGGGTTCAGGCACAAAAAAGCCGCTGCCTTTCGATAACGGCTTTCTCTGTTGTATTGGATAGCGAGATTCGCTGGCTTTGGCTTTAGAATAAAAGCGAACCGATGGCCTTCAGGGGGGGATGAGACGCTGAACCCGAGAGCTTTTCTGACTACTCTCACCGAACTCTAGGCAATAAAAAAAGGCAGACCAGTAAGTAACTGATCTGCCTTTAAAAATATTGGTAGCGGGGACCGGATTTGAACCGATGACCTTCGGGTTATGAGCCCGACGAGCTACCAGACTGCTCCACCCCGCATCAACGTGTGGCGTATTCTACAGAAGTTTTAGGTGAAGTCAATAGAGTGATTAACACGTTTGGCTTATAGCCGTTGATTATGACCTGCGGCAACATGGGGTAAGTGCAGCTATGCTTTATATAGCCATAACAAAAAGCTTACGTTGGTGCATTGTTCAAGAAAATTATGCACTAGGGTAATACAGGCGCAGTCGCGCTTATTCACAATGGCTTGCGGCGCGATGTGCGTGCTTTGAGATCCAAGTCATTTGTCATTTCAGGGAGGTAGTCAATGGCCAATCAAGCCCCCGTCGCCTGGGTAACTGGTGGAACTGGTGGTATCGGTACGGCAATTTGTCGTTCGTTGGCAGATGCGGGATATCTGGTCGTGGCGGGTTATCGCAACCCCGACAAGGCTAAGACCTGGCTAGAAACGCAGCACGCCGACGGCTATCGCAATATCGAATTGTCGGGTATCGACCTTTCTGACCACAACGCCTGCCTGGAAGGAGCCCGCCAAATCCACGACAAGTATGGCCCTATTAGTGTGTTGGTGAACTGTGCGGGGATCACCCGTGATGGCACCATGAAAAAAATGTCTTACGAGCAGTGGTACGAAGTGATTGATACCAACCTCAACAGCGTTTTTAACACCTGCCGAAGTGTCATTGAGATGATGCTTGAGAATGGCTATGGTCGAATTATTAATATTTCATCCATCAACGGCCGTAAAGGTCAGTTTGGCCAAGTCAACTACGCGGCGGCGAAAGCCGGTATGCATGGCTTGACCATGTCGCTGGCACAGGAAACAGCGACCAAAGGGATTACCGTCAATACCGTATCGCCTGGCTATATCGCCACTGATATGATCATGAATATTCCAGAAAAAGTGCGCGAAGCAATCCGGGAAACAATCCCGGTGAAGCGCTATGGCACGCCAGAGGAGATTGGTCGACTGGTTACCTTCTTAGCCGATAAGGAGTCAGGATTTATCACCGGTGCGAACATCGATATCAACGGTGGTCAGTTTATGGGCTAGTGATTAGCCCAAGAGGAGAGCGCAAACGGGAGGCTATAAGCCTCCCGTTTTCTTGCTAACGCTTAAGGTAGCGGGACTCGCGCTAGTCGGCTAAGCAGGTTATCCAGCTCTTCTACTTCAGTGTCCCATAGCGTGGCTGGCATTGGCCCTAGCGCCAATAGCGCGACCAGGATGTCGACCACTTCTTGATCACGGCTGCGCTCTTGATTGAAGCCTTCATTCAAACGCTCTACCTGAATCGCCAAGCGCAGCGGCTCATCGCTCTGCCGCACGCTACCCACGGCCAGCATCGAGAGGTGCACTCTCAGTCTGGCGAGGGAGTCGGCGATGCGAGTGTGATCAGCGTCTGATAGCGGTACCGCTACGCTATGGCGCTGTTGATTGCGTGCGTTATGCGCCTCATTAAAGGCGGTAGGCAGTGAAGTGCCGAGAGCCGCTTGTGCGTCCACGTTGCTTGGGATCCCTTCGTCGAGGTAGCGCTGGTCGGCAGTCAAGTGAGCGCTCACTAATGGCATGATCGCATGCCACTGTTGAACTGTATCGGCAACCGCCAGACGGTTTAAGCGTTCTCTGCGCGCACGCACGATGCCACTCATCCGCCGCTGCATGCCTTCGCTGCGCCGATTGCGTGGCAACGGCTCAAGTTGATTGGCTTGTTCGATAAAGCGCTCCAACGTGGCCGACTCACTCGCCTCAATCGGCTGCCAGCTATCCATTTCGTCGATGAGGGCTTGCATCTCATCAAGCTGCTGTTGCTGGCGCGCTGCCTGCTCAGTTTTATGCGCATCGCGCTGGGCAAAGAGTTGATCACATTCGTGGCGGAAGGTTTTCCACAGCGTTTGCTCTTCGCCTTTGGGTGCCCGGCCCAGGGCCCGCCACTGCTGCTGCAGCTGTTTGGTCAAGTGAATGCGCTGTGCAAGAGGTTGGCTTTCGTCGCTGCGCAGCGCGCTCACCTGGCTGATCAGATCCCGTTTTTGCGCGGCGATAGTTTCAGCGCGCTGATCGATCAACGCCTGTAGCTGATGGCGAATGACACCAAAGCGCCGCCCAACGGACTCGGAGCGTTCACGGGGAACGGGGCTGTAGTGTCGCCACTGGTGGCGCGCTTTGTCGCGGATTTGCCGTAGCACATCGGGGTCGGCGTCTTCGGCGGGCTGAGCCAGCAGGTTTTCCAGCTGATCGCACAGCGCTTCGCGGGCTTGAAGGTTTGCCTCACGCTCTTCGCTGAGCTGGTCTCGCCAAGGGGCGAGACGTTCGTGGATGCGATCCGAGGCGCTGCGAAAACGAGCAGACTGTTCGCGGTTAGCCGCCGCATCTCCCAGTGATTTCCACTCTTTGACCAGTTGGCGATGGTGGCGGTCAAGTGCTTCTTCCGCCATATGGCGGTCATTCGCGAGGGTTTCGATGCTGTCACATAGCTGCTCGCGCTTTGGCCCGGCGACAAACCCCCGCCAATCGCGTAATTCCGCGAGCCGGGCGGCTAAGTGCTTTAAGCGCGTTTTGAGCGGTTGAGCGGCTGGGCTTTCCAGCGCTTCAATGCGCGGCTTTAGCCGCTGATGCAGACGGCTGGCACTTTTAAAGGCGCCGCGCTCTAACAAGTGCTCAAAGGTGTCGAGTTCTGCGCCATGTGCTTTTAGGGTGGCGTTGTCTTCTATCGGCTGCGAGGGGGCGGTATTTTCCGCGTTGAGAGCCGCTTGGGCACGGCCGAGCAGCGCGGGCGGCGTTAAGGCATCCGGCCATTGACATTCGCTCATCAGCGTGGCGAGGGTAGCGTGGTCGCCGTTGGCCAATGCGGTTTCGATGGGGGCGCTTGCCGCGCACCAGCGCTGCCATGCCTCTAAGCACTGGTCGTAGTGATGAATCGCCAACGTGTAGCGCTGGCGCATGGTCTCACTGGGCGGATGGATATCAGAAAGCGCCTGCCAGCGTTGGCCTAATAGTTGGCGCTGGGCGCGCAGGCTGTCGATATCCTGCACGGTCATGGCTGAGGCGTGGCGCAGGCCATCAAGGGTTTCTTCGATGCCTTCAAGCAGCTGTTCGCGGGTGTTTTCGGCTTCTTCACGGCGCTCGTCGCTCTGCTGGCGCGCCTGCTCCTGGGTTTCGTGGTCGTGAAGCGTCTTGCGGCAATTGAGCACCGCTTGATGAAAGCGCTGCTCTTGCTCCACGCTTGGCGGCTGGTTCAACTGTTCCCACTGCCGTTCAAGATGGCGAAAGCGGCCGCCATAGAGGGGTTCCCAAGGCGCACGGGCGTGCTGCTCTAATTGATTCAGGAGCGTTTCGCGTTGCTGCGCTTCTGCTTCCAGCCACTGGGCGTCGCTACGCAAGCGGTTGAGGCGTTCCCGTGCCAAACGCACCACCTGACGGTCGCGGCGGGCCTCTTTTAACAACCGTTTTAGTCCCTCTTCGCCCTCAATGCGTTCGGCAGCCTGGTGGCGAACGGCAGCCACGCCGTTGTGGCAAGCTTGCTGAATCAGATCATTCTCATCGCCCAGTTTGCTCAGTGCGGTCAAGCGTAGATTAAGATTGTCACCCTGCAGGGCAACCGCGCTCAGTATCCGCGGCTCTTCGATCTGTTCCACCAAGGATTGGCGTTGGTGCAAGTCGGTATGGCCTTCACGCCCGCTGAGACGTTGGCAAACGGCATTAAACCAGGCCTCATCCTGCTGGTGGTGCGAGTAAGCGTCGACCAGACCTGCGCAGTCATCCAGGGCTAGCAGCGCGGCTAGGCGAATCTGGCTGTCGCTATCTTGAGTGAGCGACTGCAGCGCTTGGCGCTGCTCTGCTTGCTCAGGGTTCAATCGCTGGAGGGCCTGACGGCGCACCTCGGGGTCAGGGTGCTGCCACCGAGGTGCGAACAGTCGTCTTAACAGTCCGTGCATGAATCATCCTGCTAGTATGAAATGCGTAGCATGAAAAAAGCGGCTCAGTGGTTGCAGTCACCGGCGCTGTCGCTTAGCTTGGCCTTACTATGGTGTGATAAACGTCTATTTTCTAGGCCACACTGCTTCTAGACCACACTGTTTTTAGACTACAGTGTTTCTAGACGACGAAATGCGTGATAGTACGCTACCTTATATCTTATCTGAACATGACGGGGAGTTCGGCCATGAGCCTTAACGTGGATAGTGCCGTAGTGGCCTTTACCTTCAAAGGGGGCATGTTGCCGATGACCGTCATGGAGCTAAGTAGTGCTGATCCGGAGCAAATCCGACAGCAGTTGGCTGGCAAATTCTCCCAGTCTCCCGCTTTCTTTCAGCATACACCGGTTGTGCTCAGCGTGGAAAAACTCGATGAACCCCACTTAGCCCTTGAACGCATTTGTGCCGTGTGCCGTGACCACAAGCTGTTGCCGGTGGCCGTACGCGGTGGCACCGAGCCGGTTCGCCAATCGTCCTGGGCGCTGGGGTTAGGGTGGTTTCCGCCGGTGGCAGAGGGCCGTGCCCGGGTGCTTGAAAGTGTGAACAGCTCGCCGGTACAAGAAGTTGCCCGTGAGGAGGAACTGAGTGAGGCGGAAGCGCCAACGCTCGCTACGCGGCTTTATCGCGGTACCGTGCGGTCGGGGCAGCAAGTAAGCGCCTCTGATGGAGATTTAGTGGTGATTGGGGCGGTGAATGCCGGTGCAGAAGTGCTGGCCGCTGGCAGTATTCATGTTTATGGCGCGCTGCGTGGCCGTGCGTTGGCGGGTATTCATGGCAATACCCAAGCGGGTATTTACTGCCGCGAATTGGAGGCTGAACTGCTTTCAGTGGCAGGCAATTACAAACGCTCTGAAGATATTGATGCACAGCTTCTGGGGCGACCCGCGGAAGTTCACTTTACAAAAGAACAGCTTGAAATTAAGCCACTGAGCTAAGGTATTTGTATGAGGCTGCGTTGGTGCTTCATGCCTAGCGACGCCGAAGGCGCTATCCGTTACAGTATGGCATGTTGATGACATTGACGTTCCCGTTATGCGCAGAGCGCCGGCTGACTCGCGCTCGCGATGAACGACTTCAAGAAGGAAGTGACTCTTGGCCAAGATAATTGTAGTGACCTCTGGTAAAGGAGGGGTCGGTAAAACCACTAGCGCGGCAGCCATCTCTACGGGGCTTGCGCTGCGCGGTAAAAAAACAGTCGTAATCGATTTTGATGTGGGCCTGCGGAATCTCGACCTGATCATGGGCTGCGAACGACGCGTGGTGTATGACTTAGTCAACGTGATTCAAGGTGAAGCGGGGCTTAACCAAGCGCTGATTCGTGATAAGCGCGTCGAGAATCTGTTTATTTTGCCAGCTTCTCAAACCCGTGATAAAGATGCCTTGACCCAAGAGGGGGTCGCGGAGATTCTGGAGAAATTGAAAGAAGATTTCGATTTCATTCTTTGCGATTCACCCGCCGGTATTGAGCGTGGTGCGCAGTTGGCCATGTACTTTGCCGACGAGGCGATTGTGGTCACCAACCCGGAAGTCTCGTCAGTGCGTGACTCTGACCGTATTTTGGGGCTGCTGGCTTCTAAAACCCGACGTGCCGAACAGGGCGAAGACCCTATCAAAGAGCACCTGTTGGTGACCCGCTATAATCCCGAGCGCGTAACCTCCGGCGATATGCTGACGCTCGACGATATCCGCGAAATTTTGGCGATTAACCTGCTGGGCTTGATTCCTGAGTCTGAGGCCGTGCTGCGTGCCTCTAACCAGGGTGTGCCCGTCACCCACGATATCTCCAGCGATGCGGGTCAAGCGTACAGCGATACGGTATCGCGCCTGCTCGGCGAAGACATGCCGCTGCGTTTTCATGAAATGCAACGCAAAGGCCTGCTCAGCCGTATGTTCGGGGGAGGTCGTCGATGAAACTGCTTGAGTTCTTGAAGCGTGAGCGCAGAAAATCCGCCTCGGTAGCCAAAGAACGTTTGCAAATTATTGTGGCGCATCAGCGTAGCCAGCGCGGGCAGCCCGACTATATGCCGATGCTTGAGCGCGAGTTGCTTGAGGTGATCCGTCGCTACGTCCATGTGGATGACGACGCCATTCAAATTTCCTTGGACAGCGAAGACAACTGCTCAGTGCTTGAACTAAACGTTACGCTCCCCAAAAGCTAACCCTAAGCGCTGAAGACGCGGCGAAAGGGGTGGCGGGTGTGCTAGGCTTGGGCTTTTAACTGCCCAGCGGAGTGATTGTTCATGGCGCCACCCAATGCTGCCCCTGCCAGTTTTCTATGGCATGACTATGAAACCTTCGGGGCGGATCCGCGTCGCGATCGGCCCGCACAGTTCGCAGCCCTGCGCACTGATGCTGACCTGAACGAGATCGGCGAGCCGATCGAGCTCTACTGCAAGCCCGCCGATGATTACCTGCCTCATCCTGCCGCCTGTTTGATTACCGGTATTACGCCTCAAAAAGCCCAACGCCATGGTTTGCCCGAAGCAGAATTCGCGGGCGAGATTCAGCGCCATATGAGTGAGCCGGGCACCTGCGTGGTGGGTTACAACAGCCTGCGTTTTGATGACGAAGTCTCCCGCCATCTGTTTTACCGCAATTTGCTCGACCCTTATTCCCGTGAGTGGCAAAACGGCAATTCCCGTTGGGATTTAATCGATGTTGTGCGCGCCTTTTATGCGCTGCGTCCTGATGGCATTGAGTGGCCGCTGCGCGAAGACGGCGCACCCAGCTTCAAGCTTGAGCACTTAACTGCAGCTAACGGCATTGCCCATGAGGGTGCCCACGATGCGGTAGCTGATGTACGGGCCACGATCGCGTTGGCCCGCTTGCTCAAGGCGCGCAATGCGAAGCTGTTCGACTATTTGCTCGGTCTGCGTGGTAAGCGCGCGGTGGCTAAGCAGTTGGACCTGCCCAACGCCAAACCGCTGCTGCATATCTCCCGTCGTTATCCCGCCAGCCGGGGCTGTAGTGCGTTAGTCATGCCGCTGGCCGAACACCCGACAAATCCTAATGGGGTGATCGTTTACGATTTGAGCGTTGATCCCAGCGATATGCTGAGTATGTCGGCGGAGCAGATTCGTGAGCGCGTGTTTGTCAGTCAGCAGGATTTATCCGAAGGCGAGGCGCGTATTCCGCTGAAGGTGATTCATATCAACCGTTGCCCGGTGGTGTTTCCCGCCAGTGCTTTGAAAGATGTTGAGGGGCCTCAGCAGGGTGAATATGGCACCATCGTTGCGCGCTTAGGCTTGGATGTGGCGGCTTGTCGGCAGCACTGGAAAGCCCTGCGTGATGCCAGCGGTGTTGTCGCTAAGATCGCAGAGGTGTTTAGTGCAGGCTACGACGATGCGCCACAAGACCCTGATCTAATGCTCTACTCAGGCAGTTTCTTCTCGGCTGCTGACCGTCAGCAGATGGAGCGGGTGCGAGAGATGGAGCCGTGGGATTTGGTAGGGCAGCGCTTTGCGTTTCAGGATCCGCGCTTGGAAGAGATGTTGTTTCGCTTTCGTGCACGCAATTACCCCGACACGTTGGAAGGTGAAGAGCGCGAGCAGTGGGAAGCGTTTCGTTGGATGCGGATCAATGATCCGGCCCTGGCGGGCTTTACCCTCAAGGCGTTTGCGCGGGAAATCGCTCAGTACAATCAGCAAACCCTTACTGATCGCGAGCGGCAGATTTTGGAAGAGCTGGTGATGTTCGTGGAAGCCATGATGCCGGCTCAAGCATTTGACGCCTGAGCCGGTACCCGTTTAGGTCACTCCTGTAGGGAGTTCTCTTTACGCATTGTCATCACGCACTTTGGGCAGGGGGGAGCGCTCTTCACGATAATCGCTGACATCGCTGGGTTCGTCGCCCGGATTAAAGCGAATATCCAGGGTGTGCTCGCGCAACGATGGCCATAGGGCCTTAATATCCTCAAGGCTAACGTTCAGCACTAGTTCGGCCAGTTGGTCGCGGCGATCAAAGCGCACGTCTTCCAACGCGGTGGCTTGCCAATAGCGGTTGGCCATGCCCGCAAGGCTGGTATCGCGCTGGCGCAACTGGTCGTGAACTGCCTGGCGATAAGGCACTAAGTCAGCGTCGCTGAGTTGTTCAAGTCGTTGGTTAGCCTCATCAAGAAACACATCCATGCGTTCGGCAATGGTGCCGCTATCCACGTCGGGTGATTGCACCATGAGGGCAACCCCTGGCGCTTCGAGCAGCGGCGAATAGCCGGCATTCACGATGTAGCCGAGCTGCTGCTCGGTGCGCAGTTGCTGGTAGAACGGTGTTTCCAGCCACTGGGCGATCACCGCGGTGGTGGCTTGTTCCTCTGGCGTCTGATCGCGGCCTTGCAGATAGCGCAGAACCAAGGACTCATCCCGAGAGCTGTGAGGGTGCAGCACGCTGTGCTCATCACTTGCTGCAAGTGGGGTGAGGTTAGCAATATCGTCGCGGTTTAACCGCGGTTTTAGCCTGGCACGCATCAGCTGTGTTTGTTCACGCGCCAGGTCAGCGTCCAGGTTGCCCACCGCCATGGCATCGACGTACAGGTTATCTAGAAAGCGCTGGCGAAAATCTTCCAGGTGACCACTGTCAAAGCGCTCGCTGGCGGCGAGAAGTTCAGCGGTAGACCATTGTGGTGTGAGTAGGGCTTCGCCCAGCGTGCGGCTAGCTTGACCGTAGAGCGATGCTTGGGGCGCATTGCGCCACTCGCGCTGCAGCTGATAACGCACCCGCTCGAAAGCGCTGTCGGTAATTTCTGCGTGCGCTAATTGCTCTAGGGCTTGTTCAATCAGCGGGGTTTGGCCATCACGCCAGCCTGAGAACGATAGTGTCATGCCCCTGGCGTGGGGATAAGCGCTAAACGACTGCCCTGCCAACCACGCTGGGTAGAGGGATTCATTCAAACTGTCGTTAAGCCAGCTGGCGAGTAGCCGAGTGAGCACTGCTTCATGGGCAGAGTAGCTGGCGGTGGGGCTTTGCAGACTGACCCGCCACTCAACTGTGGGAGTGTTAAAGCGCTCATCCTGCATGTGCCAAGCGGTAAACGATGGTGTTTCGACCAGTAGGCTGGGGCGCTCATCCTGGCCTTCCAACAGCGTCAGGTCACTGGCGATAAAGGGGTTGGGCCCCGGGAGTGCCAAACCGCTCAGGGGCTGGCCCGGCTGTTCGGGCACTTGCTCGTCCCATTGGGTATTGAACCAAGGTGAGACAGTGTCGCTTTCGATATCCGGTGCTGAGTAGAAGCGCAGCATGTTGTCCGGCGTTAGCGCGTCAAGATAAACCTGCTGGCGTTCTGCATCGGGGCCATCCATACGGTAGGCCGCGTACTGTACGTCCTCTACCGGGTAGCGGGATAGGCTCATTGAAAGGCGAGTGGCTTCCTGCTGTGGGGCGCCATACTGCTGAAAGCGGAAGGCCTGCTCATTGAGTTTTGCCTGCTCTTCGTAGCGCCATTCGGCGAGGCCATCATTACGCAGTTGATCAATGGCGGCAAACAGGGTGGCTTCAATATCGTCCAAGCGTTCGGCGCCTGCGGGCGTCAGGCTGATGGAGATAGTGAATAGTGCTTCGTTGCCATCGCCGCGCCCCACACCGGCGGAAAGCCCATCGGCCAGTCCTGCATCGCGCAGTACCGCTAACAGGCTACCTTCACCTTCATCGCCAAGCAGGTGGGCGATTACCTGGGTCGGCTTTGTTCGGTAGTCGTCAGTGGGGTCGGGTACTGGGAAGTAGAAGCGTAATTGTCGACGATCCTGCAGCGACTGGCGCTCGATATAGCGGGGTAGCGTGTCTGAATCAACCAGCGGCGCGTCAATCGTCGGCACGCTTAAGTCGTTGTCGGGAATATCGGCAAAGCGCTCGGCTACCCACTCCTCCAACTGGTTCAACGGTTGTGGCGCCACAATCGCCAGATTCATTACATTGGCGTCGTAATGCTGGTGATAGAAATCGATGACCCGCTCGCGTAGCGTTGCCTCGCCTTCTGGCGGGCTGGCTAAGGTTTTCCGGCTGCCCACGGCAAATCCGGTGGTGGGGTTGTCAGGGTTGAGCAGTTGGTTGAGCACATCGTTTTCGCGACGGGACTCATCACGAATACGCGCCATGTACTCCGAGTGAACGATATTGCGTTCGCTCTCCAGGTGGTCGGCGTTAAATAGCGGCGAGAGGAAAAATTCGCTGAAACGGTCAAGCGCGCCCGGCAGTGCCGATGGCTCAATATCAAAGAAGTAATTGGTATCCTGCTGCGCGGTAAAGGCGTTGTGAGAGCCCGCGTTATTGGAAATATAGCGCTGGTAGGCATCAGATTCCGGGTAGGGCTCGGTGCCTAAAAACAGCATATGCTCTAGAAAGTGTGCTAACCCCTTAAGGTCATCAGGATCTTGGGCGCTGCCTACTTGCACATTCATCGACGCCGCCGCCTTGTCCGCCTCCGGGTCGCTGACCAGCAGCACATTGAGGCCGTTCTCGAGCGTCAAAACCCGGTAGTCGCGGCTGTCATAGGGGCTAATGATCGGGGTGACTGTGTCAGCAATGGCGTCGGCAACGGCGTCATCGGTGGCCGCGAAGGCCAGTGGTGTTAACGCGATGCTGGCGATAACGCCAATCACTGCGCACTGTGGGAAAACACGCCAGCGGGTTATGCAAGTGGATCGCAACATTACAGCTCCTGTGACACAGCCCAACGCAGCATCGACCCGGTAGGATGGGCACAGGCCGGTGACTGGTAGGCGGGATTATTGACATGTTTAGATACCGGAAAAGCGCCCAACAGTTCCAATGGTGCGGGTGCTAGCAGTGAATTAAGCGTTTCGGTATCGGTGTCTGGGTTGAGCCAGGCGGATAACGCATGGCTGGGTATAGTGACCGGCAGGCGGTCGGTTAACGGCGATAACAGCAGGTTGGCGGGCACGGTGATCAGTGCGGCAGAGTCGGTAAACGCCGTTAACGTGGTGTGGTAGCGGCACCATAGTGCGCCCAATAGCAACGGCGCCCGGGATACCTGGGTCACCAAATAGGGTTGCTTGCTGCGGGGCTGGGTTTTCCATACATAGAAACCGCTTACCGGAATAACGCAGCGGCGAGCGCTAAAGGCATCGCGAAACATCGCCCGTGATTCAAGGGTTTCCGCCCGGGCGCAGTGGGGGGCATGATCCAGCACTTCCAGCCAGGGTGGCGTCAGGCCCCAGAATAGCGACGAGAGCCGGTACTGCCCCTGCTCTAAGCGAATAGCGGAAATGGGCCGACGAGGCGCTAGATTAGGCGACTCAATCAACGGTTCAGGAGTGGCTAGCGTTGGCAATAAGCGGGTCAGCGGTAAATTTTGCACATGCAATCGCCCCGTCATAGCTATCTCCTTAAGCAGAATCGTCGTGGAAGTGTACCTGGATGGCGGGGGACTGCGCGCAATAAAGCACGAAATGTAGCGTTTTAGTGTCGAAAACAGTGTTCGATGTAAGGTATCCTATCTTATCCCTTGCTCCCGCTAAAGCGCAGTGAGGCTTCCTTCTTGTTTGCCGTTGACCTTAAGAGATTGCCATGGCCCGTCCTAGACAGCATGCGCCCGATGCCCTCCATGCGCAGGTCATGCACGCTTGTGATGAGTGGTTGGCTGAGCAGCCAGTCCATGGTCTCTCACTGCGTGCCCTGGCCAGAGAGGTCGGCTGTGCCCCCAGCACCCTATTGAAGCTATATGGCAGCTTCAATAATTTATTGCAGCACGTCAATGTGGAAACCTTGGCGCGTTTACAGCACACCATTACCAGCCTGATCGACGATGACCCTGAGCCATGGCTACGTTCGCTGGCGCGTGCCTACTGGCGGTTCGCCGAGCAGGATTGTTACCGCTGGCAACTGCTGTTTGATTACCCGCTGGCCCAAGAAGGTGAGCTTGATCAGCGCCAGAGCGATTTGATCGAAGCGCTGTTTACCCAAGTAGAAGCGTCGCTTAAATCCTACCAGCCAGCGCTGGATGATCTCGAAGCCCGCCGTTTAGGGCGTACGCTGTGGGGCAGCGTTCATGGGTTAGTCCAGCTAGGGCTTAATGAGCGATTGGGCTATTGGCAGGGTCAGCAATTAAAAGTAGATGAGCTGCTGGATCAACTGATGAGTACCATTCTGGCGGGCCTACGCCATCGTGAGGCGGCGACGTGAGTGGGTGGGTCAATGCGGCTCGCCAGGCGCTGCGCTGGTTGATTTTTGTCTCAATGCGCCTCTGCTACCGGTTACAGGTGCATGGGCGTGAGCATATCCCCAAGCAGGGGGCCGCGCTGGTGGTGTGTAACCACGTCAGTTTTATGGATGCCTTGGTGCTAGGCGGTGCTAGCCCCCGACCGCTGCGCTTTGTGATGGATCAACCGATTTTTGACTCGCCTTGGCTTAAATGGTGGTTTCAGCTGGTTGGTGCAATCCCTATTGAGTCTGAACGCCGCAGCCCCGGCGCCCTGAGGCGCGCCCTGGATGACGTGAGCTCAGCGCTGCGCCAGGGGCAGGTTGTGATGGTCTTTCCTGAAGGGCGATTGACCCCTGATGGCGAAATTCACGCCTTTCGGCGTGGCCTAGAGGCTATTCTCGCCAGGGACGATGTGCCGGTGGTTCCGGCAGGGTTAGCAGGCTTGTGGGGGTCGTGGACATCTCACCATGATGGCAAGGCGCTAAAGAAGTGCCCTAAGCGTTTTCGGGCGCCGGTGAGCCTGCACTTTGGGCCCCCGCTCAACCGTCTGGACGCCGATGACATAGCGCTGCGGCGGTTTCTCGAAGCGCGGGTTAGGGCGCTAAAGGCAGCGGCTGATCAGGATCTGGCCAACCGCCATTAACTCGCTTATCACTGATTAGCGGCGTGGCGTCCGCAGCTTTTGCCAGCAGCGCGCCGAGGTAATGAGATTATCGCGGATCTCCAGAATCTCCATGCGCATATTGCCGATCTGTAGGCATGCTGGGCCTTCTGGGAAAGCTTCAAGATGCTCAAGAATCAATCCATTGAGCGTTTTGGGGCCATCGGTAGGCAGTTGCCAGCCGAGCATCTTGTTAATCTCACGAATATTGGCGGTGCCTTCAATCACATGGCTGCCGTCGTCCTGCTGGTGAATCTCTTCATCTTCAGAGACATCGGTGGTGAACTCGCCCACGATCTCTTCCAGAATATCTTCCAGGGTGACCAAGCCCTCTACGTCGCCGTACTCATCCACCACAATGCCGATGCGCCGTTTCTGCTTTTGAAAGTTGAGCAGTTGGGTATGGAGCGGTGTGGACTCGGGAATAAAGTAGGGCTCCCGTGCCTCTTGAACAATCGATGCCTTGGTAACTTCGTCCCGGGAGAGAAAGCGTGCCGCGTTGCGCAGATGCAGCATGCCGATAATATTATTGATATCACCTTTATAAACCGGTAGCCGGGTATGCTGGCTGGTGCGAATCTGGGTCAAAATATCTTCGAGCGAATCATCCAGGTCGATACCCAGCACTTCGTGGCGTGGCACCATGATGTCGTTCACGGTGACGTTCTCAAGATCGAGAATAGATAGCAGCATTGCCCGGTGGCGGTAGGGGATCAGCGTGCCCGCTTCGTGAACCACCGTGCGCAGCTCATCACGGGTCAGGCTATCGCCCCCGTTATCAACGCTTTTAACGCCCACCAACCGGAGCAGGCCGTTAGACATCACGTTAACCAGCCATACGAGCGGGTAAAGCAGCTTTAGCAGTGGCTCAAGGGCGTAGGAGGTCGGGTAGGCGATCCGCTCGGGTTTAATCGCGGCGTAGGTCTTCGGCGTTACTTCGGCAAAAATAAGAATCGTGATGGTCAACAGAGCAGTAGAGATTGCAGGCCCAGATACGTCGCCGAAGAAGTGAATGGCGATAATGGTCGCAATTGAGGCCGCCAGGTTGTTGACGAAGTTGTTGCCGATCAGGATAACGCCAATCAGGCGGTCTGGGCGGGTGAGCAGGCGCATGACCCGTTTGGCTCTGCGGTCACCGCTGTTGGCTTGATGGCTCAAGCGGTAGCGGTTAATCGACATCATGCCGGTTTCAGAGCTGGAGAAAAACGCAGAAAGCAGTATCAGTAAGGCTAGCAGGCCGAACAGTAACCCCAGGGGGAAGTCGTCGCTCAAGTCGAAAAGTCCTTTGTGGCGGATTAGGCTCGATTTGTAGAAGGTAGCGAGTAGTGTGTCAAGACAACCAAAGGCGTGGTAACGCCCGCGGTAGCGGTTGAGCCGCTATCGATTGAGTACAACCTCAAGTACGAACTTACTGCCAAAGTAGGCCAGCACCAGCAGGCCGCAACCGCCCAGTGTCCAGCGCACGGCACGCATGCCGCGCCAACCAAAGCGATAACGACCAACCAACAGGGTCGTGAAGATTATCCAGGCCAGTAGCGAGAGTACGGTTTTGTGTGCCAAGTGCTGGGCAAAGAAATTGTCCAGGAAAATAAGCCCGCTCGCGATGGAGAGCGTCAGCAGGATAATGCCCGCCCACACCAGTTCAAAAAGTACCCGCTCCATGGTGGTGAGCGGCGGTAGCGACTGCACAATGCCGCGAATATGATGGTGGCGCAGCGCCTGGTTCTGTAGGCCGACCAGCACCGCTTGGACGGCGGCAATCGCCAGCACGGCAAACGCCAGCGCTGAACTTATCGCATGCAATAAAATGCCCGGTGTAAGCCCGGTATGGCCGCCCTGATTCGGCAGCCACGTGGCGGCGAGTAGTGCAATACCCGCCAGCGGGAAGAGTGCAATCCCGGCGTTAAGCACCGGTTTAAAAAGGCTGGCAACTAGCACGACGTTGACCGCAACCGCCATCAGCAATGTGGCGCTGGTGGTAAAGCCGGGCAGTAGGCCAGGGGATTGGCCGACTAATTTGACCACCACAGGAATGTGCAGCAGTAAGCCCAGCACAGCGAGCAGGCGCACCATGCCCTGGCGAGGCGGCACACGCCGGAACAGCGTCATGCCTTGCCAAATGGCAGCGGCAACATAAAGAACAAAAGCAATCGTGGCGAAAGGTAGCGCCTGCATGATGCTATCCGTGCGCCTTGCAGCGCGTTGCGGTGAATAAATAAACGAATTAAGTGTGATTACGACGAGAATCTATCCAACTACTATAACTAATCCAAGCGGCGTCGCCCAGCGGGGTAAACGCATGAAAATAGTTAAAGACTCGGAGTAAGTATGCAGGAATGCCAGGGAAAGCTGTAAGCAAGGGTCTTTCGCCATGGATGGCGAAAGTAGCGCCCATGGATGGGTTAACAGCGCCCTTGCGTCAGCTTGCCCAGGCAGGATCGCTGGCACTCGCCCATGGAGACTCAAAGCATGAGCGCGTATAATCTTTTTACTAATGAGTCCAGGGCGTGCGCGCCGACGGCAGTGACGGAGGCAGAGAGGCCCCATGTTCCAGAATCTAAGTGAGCGTCTTTCCCAGACGTTAAAGTCGATCAAGGGTCAGGCTCGCCTGACCGACGACAATATTAAAGATACCCTGCGCGAAGTACGCCGCGCACTGCTTGAGGCCGACGTAGCACTGCCGGTCATCAAGGAGTTTATTGAGCGCGTGCGCGAGCGGGCGGTCGGGCAGGAAGTATCCAAAAGCCTGTCGCCAGGCCAGCAGTTCGTCAAAATCGTCCAGCAAGAGCTGGAAGCGATTATGGGCGAAGCCAACGACGGCTTTGTGCTTAAGGGTTCCCCCGCCGTTGTATTGATGGCCGGCCTACAGGGTGCGGGTAAAACCACCTCTGTGGCCAAACTGGCCCGCTACCTGCGCGAACGCGAGAAGAAGAAGGTCTTGGTAGTGTCTGCCGACGTTTATCGCCCGGCAGCGATCGATCAGCTCGAAACCCTGGCCAAAGAAGTCGAAGTGGACTTCTTCCCCTCGCGCTCTGACCAGCAGCCGGTGGCGATTGCCGAAGCGGCCATCAAGCACGCCAAGATCCAGTTTCACGATGTGGTGCTGATTGATACCGCCGGTCGACTGGCGATTGATGAAGCCATGATGGCGGAGATCCAGGCACTGCATAAAGCGGTCTCGCCTCAGGAAACGCTGTTTGTCGTCGACGCCATGACCGGCCAGGACGCTGCCAATACCGCCAAGGCGTTCAGCGAAGCGCTGCCGCTAACCGGTGTGATTCTGACCAAAGCGGACGGTGATGCTCGCGGCGGTGCGGCGCTGTCTGTGCGTCACATTACCGGTAAACCGATCAAATTTATGGGTGTCGGTGAAAAAGTCGACGCCCTGGAGCCGTTCCACCCAGACCGAGTCGCCTCGCGCATCCTGGGGATGGGCGACATGCTGTCGCTGATCGAGGAAGCCGAGCGCACCGTCGATAAGTCCAAAGCCGAGAAGTTGGCCAAAAAGGTCAAGAAGGGTGATGGCTTTGACCTGGAAGATTTTCGCGATCAGCTCCAGCAGCTCAAGAAGATGGGCGGTATGGGTGGCCTAATGGGCAAGTTGCCGGGTATGGGGCAGATGGCTGAGATGGCTCAAGGCCCTGGTCCCGAGAAAGAGCTGGGCAAGTTGGAAGCACTAATTAATTCCATGACGCCTAAAGAGCGCCGCAAGCCCGACATTATCAATGGCTCGCGCAAGCGCCGCATTGCCTCGGGGGCCGGTCTGCAAGTGCCTGACCTCAATCGCCTGCTTAAGCAGCATAAGCAGATGCAGAAAATGATGAAGAAAGCAGGCCAGAAGGGCGGCATGCAGAAAATGATGCGTGGCATGTCCGGCATGATGGGTGGCGGCGGCCCAGGTGGGCCCGGTGGAATGGGCGGCCCCGGTGGATTGCCGCGGCGCTAAGACGCCAATAGTAACGTACTGATGCGCTTGGTGAGGTTGACGACCTATCAGTTTTCTGGCTGTCAGGCTTTCCAAGCCGGGCGCATTTGCGTAGAATGCGGCCTCTTCATGCGTGGGTGCTGCCCAAATACGTCAAAACGTAGCAGTAGCAGCGCTCAATGAAGGCCTTAATGGTGTTAAAAAAGGTCATGCAAGCCGCTTTATGTGGTCGTGTGCCAGTTTAGCGCCAAGAAAACAGCACGACGAGTGTTCCGATAGCGGTTAGCGCTATAAACACACTCTCGTAACCTCAACCGAAGGATAGTTATCGTATGGTTACCATTCGTTTGGCCCGTGGTGGCGCCAAGAAGCGTCCCTTTTACCACCTGACCGTTACCGACTCGCGTAACGCTCGCGACGGTCGTTTCATCGAACGTATCGGCTTCTTCAACCCGGTTGCCCGTGGTCAGGAAGAGCGTCTGCGCGTTGACCTAGACCGCGTTGTTCACTGGCAGAGCCAAGGCGCCCAGCTGTCTGGTCGTGTTGCTGAGCTGGTAAAAGAAGCACGCAAACAGGCCTAAGCCTGATTTTGAGTCTTGTTGTCTGAGACTTATTGTGTGAGAAAGTGAGTGCTGGGTAGCTGAGGTCGTCGATGACGCGTTTTGAAATAAGCCAAACTGACGACACGCATGTGGTGCTAGGCAAGCTGACTAGCCCTTATGGGGTGAAAGGTTGGCTCAAGGTGTACTCCTACACTAGCCCAATGGACAGCATTCTTGAATACCCGGAATGGTGGGTGCGCCAAGGTGAAACCCTGAAGCGCATAAGCATTGTTCAAGGGCGTCGGCAGGGCAAAGGACTTGTGGTGCAGCTTGAAGGGGTCGATGACCGTAGTGCGGCGGAAGCATTAGCCCAAACGGATATCTTGATGCCCAAAGAGGCGCTGCCTGAGCTTTCCGACGATGAGTATTATTGGCATGAGCTTGAAGGCATGGCGGTCTTCACTCAGGCCGGCGAACGGCTAGGACGGGTAAGCTACCTGTTTGAAACCGGCGCCAACGATGTCATGGTGGTTCGCGGCGATTCAGAGTCAATCGACAAGCGCGAGCGACTGCTGCCATTTTTGCCAGACGACGTCATTATCGAAATCAGTTCCCAAGAGGGCCGTATGGTCGTCGATTGGGATCCTGAGTTTTGACCAAACTTATGAACAGTTTGAGCAATGATGCATCTACCGACTCAACCGAGTTGGATAGTGGCAACGCGCCGGAAACGGCGAGCGAAGCAGCAGTGCCTGCAATGTGGATTGGTGTAGTGTCGTTGTTTCCTGAGATGTTCGACGCGCTCACGCAACAGGGTGTGGTCGGCAGAGCGGTAGAAAAACAGCGTATTGCACTGGAGTTTTGGAACCCGCGGGATTATGCCACTGACCGCCACCGCAGCGTCGATGACCGCCCCTATGGTGGTGGTCCAGGCATGTTGATGAAAGTCGACACCCTGCGCGCAGCGATCTTTGCCGCCCGGGAACGGGCGCAGAAAGCCACCGGCTTAGTGCCGACGGTGATCTACCTCTCGCCCCAGGGGCGTAAGCTGGATCAGCAGGGCGTTCAAGCACTGGCTTCCGCCGGGCCTTTAGTGGTCGTGGCAGGGCGCTATGAAGGCATTGATGAACGCGTGGTGGAGAGTGACATCGATGAAGAGTGGTCGATTGGCGACTATGTGTTGAGCGGCGGTGAGCTGCCAGCGATGGTGCTGATTGATGCAGCGGCAAGGCTGATTCCCGGTGTGCTGGGTCATCAGGATTCCGCTATCGAAGACTCGTTTAATGACGGTCTGTTAGACTGCCCGCACTATACCCGTCCAGAAGTCATCGACGGGCGCCAAGTGCCGGATGTGCTGTTAAGCGGTAATCATGCAGCCATCAAGCGCTGGCGGTTAAAGCAGTCACTCGGGCGTACATGGCAGCGTCGTCCAGACCTGTTGGAAGGGCGGCCGTTAGATGCCGAACAGCGTAAGCTGTTGAACGAGTTTATCGAAGAACACGCTCTGTCAGCTAAAACTGAGTAGGCCAGAGCGGCGGTGCAGGGCGTATGCGCACCTGTGTCACCCATAACGACTCCCGCGTAGCTCGTTTCGAGCGCCGGGATCACGGCTTCCGCCACCCATGATTGAGCGGTCAAGCCAACACGTTATTCAGGAGTATGATGATGAGCAGTAAAAGCAAAGTGATCCAGGCGATCGAATCTGAGCAAATGGGCAAAGAAATTCCTCCCTTTGCCCCCGGCGACACCATTGTCGTTCAGGTAAAAGTAAAAGAAGGTACTCGCGAGCGTCTGCAGGCGTTTGAAGGTGTAGTCATCGGTAAGCGTAACCGTGGCCTGAACTCCGCTTTCACCGTGCGTAAAATTTCTCACGGCGTTGGCGTTGAGCGTACCTTCCAGACCTACAGCCCGCTGGTTGACTCTATCGAAGTCAAGCGTCGCGGTGACGTGCGTCAAGCCAAGCTTTACTACCTGCGCGAGCGCAGTGGTCGTTCTGCACGTATCAAGGAAAAGCTGGCTTAAACGCCACTGCTCCTCGGGCGCACGCTGTTCTCGAACAGGCGTCGCGCCCGGATACCAAGACCCCGTCACCGCTTTGCGGGGCGGGGTTTTGTTTATCCGCTCAACAAAAGCGGCTTGAGGTGACTAACGTATGAGCGTTATCGATGCATTTTTAGATGCTCTCTGGCTTGAGCAGGGCGCCAGCGATCATACGTTAGCCGCCTATCGGCGTGATTTAACCGCCTGGCAGAGCCACCTGGAGAGCCACGGTGAAGCCCTTCTGGCGCCGCCGCCGGAGCGCCTCAGTGAGTGGCTGGCCAGTCGCCGGGAGGAGGGGTATCAACTGCGCAGTAATGCCCGGCTGCTGTCGACGCTGCGCAGCTTCTACCGTTGGGGGCGTTTAAACAACCAAGTGGAAAGTGACCCACTGACTGATATCAAACTACCGCGGGTCATACCCGGCTTGCCTAATACCTTGGAAGAGGACGAGGTTGAGCGCCTACTCTTGGCGCCGGATACGGAGACTCCTTTGGGGGTTCGTGACCGTGCCATGCTGGAGCTGCTGTACGCCTGTGGCTTACGGGTATCAGAGCTTGTAGGGCTCACTGGTAATGCGGTCAATCTGCGCCAAAACGTGGTTAGGGTGCGTGGTAAAGGCGATAAAGACCGCTTGGTTCCCATGGGCGAAGAGGCCGCAGATTGGCTGGCGCACTATATGCAGACTGCACGGTTGGCGCTGATGAGCGACCCAACACGCCCCGCGCTGTTTCCTGGGCGGGGTGACAAAGCGATGACCCGGCAAACGTTTTGGCACCGGATTAAGGTGCATGCCATAACGGCAGGGATTACCCGGCCACTGTCGCCCCATACGCTTCGCCATGCATTTGCCACCCATTTATTGAATCATGGGGCCAATTTGCGGGTCGTACAGCTGCTGCTGGGTCATAGCGATCTGTCGACGACCCAAATTTATACCCATGTAGCCCAGGCGCGCTTGGAAAGCCTACATGCTGAACATCACCCACGAGGTTGAATTGATGATGCGTCAACGCCGTTTTGTAACACTACCTTTACTGACACCTTCCTCGATGCTGGCGTGTTTGCTAACTGCCAGCCTGCTACCTTCCGCTGCACAGGCTGACGACGTGGCAGATCGTTTGGCTGAAACACTTAGCGTCAATGGCCAGTCGATGCCCGTGGAAGCGGTCACCGAAACGCCTATGGATGGCGTTTATCACGTGCGGTTGGAGAACGGCGAATCTTTCTACTCCAATGCAGACGGCAGCCACTTCCTGGTCGGTGACCTATATGAAAATGCACCCGACGGGTTGGTCAACTTAACCGAGCAAGAGCAGAATCAAGAGCGTGCAGATGCGCTAGCGGCAGTACCTGAGAGTGAGCTAGTGATCTTCCGCGGTGCCGAAGAACCGAAAGCAACAGTGACGGTATTTACCGATCCTACTTGCCCCTATTGCGCGCGGTTACACGACACCATTCCGGAGTTGAATGAGCGTGGTATCGCCATTCACTATATGGCCTTTCCCCGTGCGGGTATGGGCAGCCAGGCTGCCACCATGCTACAGCAGGTGTGGTGCTCGGATAATCGCAGTGAAGCGATGACTCAAGCCAAAGAGGGCGAGACTATTTCCAGCGCAGCAGACTGCGACAATCCTGTGGCGGAGCAGTATGATCTGGGTAAGGCGCTGGGTGTACAGGGCACGCCAGCAATTATTTTGCCCAATGGGCAACTGGTGCCGGGCTTTGTGCCCCCCGAGCGGCTCTTTGCCATGTTAGGCTTAGATGACGAATGACGTCACATTGAAAGATAATACAAAGCGCTGAGGCACGGTCTTTAAGATCGAATTCAAAACCGTAATTAAGGCCAGCACCACCAGGTGCACAACACGAAAGGGGAAGTATTTTGAAACCGGTAAGAGTAGGTATTTGTGGTCTAGGTACTGTCGGTGGCGGCACCTTTAACGTATTGACTCGCAACGCTGATGATATTGCGCGTCGTGCTGGCCGCCCTATTGTGATTGAGCAGGTTGCTCACCGCAGTATTCATCCTGACTGCGATATTACCGGCATCAATGCCACCTCCGATGTGTTTGAAGTCGCGACCAACCCCAATGTGGATGTCCTGGTGGAGCTCGTTGGCGGTTACGATATCGCCCGCGAGCTGGTGCTCACCGCCATTGAAAACGGCAAGCACGTGGTCACCGCCAACAAGGCGCTGATTGCGGTGCACGGCAACGAAATCTTCAAAGCCGCTCACGAAAAGGGCGTCATCGTAGCATTCGAAGCTGCAGTCGCAGGCGGCATCCCGGTGATCAAATCGCTGCGCGAAGGCTTGGGTGCCAACCGCATTGAATGGGTAGCGGGGATTATCAACGGCACCGGCAACTATATTCTTACCCATATGCGCGATGAAGGCCGCGCCTTTGAGGACGTGCTCGCGGAAGCTCAAGCGCTAGGCTACGCCGAATCTGACCCCACCTTTGACGTGGAAGGTATCGATGCGGCACACAAACTGACGATTTTGGCCTCGATTGCCTACGGCGTGCCGCTGCAGTTCGAGAAAGCCTTCACCGAAGGCATTTCACGGATTACTGCGGAAGACGTCGAGCAAGCCGACAACCTTGGCTACGTGATCAAGCACCTGGGTATCTCCAAGCGTACCGATCAAGGCCTGGAACTGCGGGTTCACCCCACGCTGATTCCTAAAGAGCGCCTGCTGGCCAATGTTCATGGCGTAAAAAATGCTATTGCAGTAATGGGCGACGCGGTAGGGCCGACGCTCTACTACGGCGCTGGCGCCGGCGCCGAGCCGACTGCATCAGCGGTGGTGGCCGATTTACTCGACGTGGCGCGGGATATCTCCACCGAGCACCGCTACCGGGTGCCGTACCTGGCGTTTAGCGGCATCGACGAAGATGTCAGCCAACTGCCCATCATGCCGATGGAAGATATCATCACGGCCTACTACCTGCGCCTGCTGGCGGTGGATCGCCCCGGCGTGTTGGCGCGGGTGGCCACGATTCTATCTGAGCAGGGCATCTCGATCGAGGCACTGATTCAGAAAGAGGCGACCGAAGGCGAGCTGGTGCCGATCATTCTGCTCACACACCGTACTAAAGAGAAGCAGATGAACGCAGCGATTCGCGAAATCGAATCCATGGCCGATATTGCGGGCCCCGTCACGCGTATTCGCGTGGAAAGCTTGAGTGAAGGGGAGTAAGCCTAGATGCGCTATATCAGCACGCGCGGGCAGGCGCCCGCGCTCTCCTTTGAAGAAGTGGTGCTCACCGGTATGGCCAGCGACGGCGGCCTCTATGTGCCGGAAACAATGCCTGAGTTCTCCCGGGAAGAGCTGGCCGACATGGCCGGGCTCTCCTATGCGGAAATCGCCTTTAGGGTGATGAAGCCGTTTGTGAACGGTGAGATCGACGACGAGACCTTCCGCAACATCGTGACCGAGGCCTACGCGACCTTTAATCACGACGCCGTGCTGCCGCTCAAACAGCTGGATGCCAATCACTTCCTGCTTGAGCAGTTCCACGGCCCGACCCTGGCATTTAAAGACGTAGCGCTACAGCTGCTCGGCCGCCTGCTCGACCACTTCCTGAAAAAGCGTGGCGAGCGTGCGGTGATCATGGGTGCGACCTCTGGCGATACCGGCTCGGCGGCGATTGAAGGCTGTCGCCACTGCGACAACCTGGATATCTTTATCCTGCACCCGCACAACCGGGTCTCGGAAGTACAGCGCCGACAAATGACCTCGGTGCTGGCCAATAACGTCTTCAATATTGCCATCGAAGGCAATTTCGATGACGCCCAGGCGATGGTCAAGGCCAGCTTTGCCGATCAGTCGTTCCTCAACGGTACTCGCTTGGTCGCGGTGAACTCGATCAACTGGGCGCGCATTATGGCGCAGATCGTTTACTACATCGCCTCCGGCGTTGCGCTGGGTGCGCCGCACCGTGAAGTGAGCTTCTGCGTGCCGTCGGCTAACTTCGGCAACGTGTTTGCTGGTTATATGGCCTACAAAATGGGCCTGCCGGTGAAGCAGTTCATCATCGCCACCAACGCCAACGACATTCTGCACCGCACGCTGGCCGCCAACGACTTCTCCAAAAAAGAGCTAGCGGCTACTTTAGCGCCCTCCATGGATATCGTTGTGTCATCTAACTTTGAGCGCCTGTTGTTTGACGCCTACGACCGCGATGGCTTGGCCGTGGCGGCGCTGCTTGAGCGCTTCCAGCAGGAACCCACGGCGCTGGCCGATGCGCCGCTGGCCAAGCTGCGCGAGAAGTTCTCCAGCTACAGCGTGGACGATGCGACGATTCTGGAAGTGATTCGCGACGCCCATAAACGCACTGGTGAAATGCTCGACCCGCACACCGCCACCGGCTATCGTGCTGCCGAGCGTGCCCGGGCAGATCAGTCAACGCCAATGATTACCCTCGCCACTGCGCACCCGGCTAAATTCGCCGAGGCCGTTGTGAAGGCGGGCTTCCTGGGCGTGCCACTGCCGCCGCATATGGAAGACCTGATTGAGCGCGAAGAGCGCTACACAGTGCTCCCTGCGGAACTTGCCGCCGTGCAGCAGTACGTTGCGGAAAACCGGCGTTGACGTATTAATGGCCTCAGTGACTGATTTACCCGATCGCACGCTGTCGTCTAGCAAGACCGGGCCGCGCTTAGAGCCTCGTCCAGTGGATGAGGCGCTTTATGCCCGCGCTCAGGCGGAAGGCCTAAGCGAACTGCAGGCGCGTTTGCTGGCCTCGCGCTTGCCGGGCTACAGCGGTGAGCTGCTCCCTTTAATCGCACCTAGCCTGCGTTATTTGGCCCACCCGGAGAAACTGGCCGACGGTCGCCGCGCCGCCGAACGTATCGCTCAGGCGGTGGCAGAGGGTGAGGCCATCGGCATTCTCACCGACTACGACGTGGATGGCATTACCTCCCACGTGGTGATTAGGCGCACGCTGGTGGAGCTGTTTGGGGTGCCAGAGGGCAAGCTACATAGCCTGATTGGCCACCGTATTCACGACGGCTATGGGATTAGCCTACCGCTGGTAGAGCGCACCTTGGCTCAAAAGCCGTTTCCGACCCTGGTGATTACCGCCGATTGTGGCAGCTCTGATGAGCCGCGTATCGCGCGATTAAAAGCGGCAGGTATCGACGTGGTAGTCAGCGACCACCACGCCCTGCCCAGTGAGGGGCCGCCAAGCTCGGCATTCGCCTGTGTTAACCCTACCCGTGATGACTGTGAGTATCCCGACAAAACCATCGCTGGCTGTATGGTGGCGTGGCTGTTGATGTCACTCGCCCGCGGCGTTCTGATTGAGTGGGGAGCGCTATCAGAGTCGACGCCCAAGCTGTCGCCCTGGCTCTCCTACGTAGCTTTGGGCACCGTGGCTGACTGTGTCTCCCTGGGCGGCAGCCCCGCCAACCGCGCGGTGGTCAATCAAGGGTTAAAACTGATCAATCGTATGGATGCGGCGTGCTGGCGCGCTATGGCCACGCGCTTAGGCGCTGACAGTGTGCCGTTTAACGCCGAGACGTTAGCGTTTCAGATGGGGCCGCGGATTAATGCCCGCTCGCGGCTGGACGACCCCTACGCGGCGCTGCACTTTATGCTGGCCGAGAACGATGGGGTCGCCAATCGCCAGCTCGACGTTCTGGATCAGGATAACCAGTCCCGCAAAGCGATTGAGGCCGATATGGCCGCCGAGGCGCGCACTCTTGCCACGGCAGCTCTGGATGCCGATGAGCCCGCCGTGGTGGTGCTGCTTGAAGACGGGCACCCCGGCGTACAGGGTATCGTCGCCTCGCGATTGGTGCAGGCCTACGGGCGCCCGGCGTTGGTGCTAACGCAAGCCTCGGCACCAGGCATGCTAACCGGCTCTGGCCGCTCGATTGATGGGCTGCACCTGCGGGATGCCCTACAGCGCACCTTTGAGCTTGCTCCCCAGGCGCTGCCACGCTTTGGCGGTCATAGTGGAGCGGCAGGGGTAGGCGTGCCACGGGATCAGCTTGACGCCTTTAAAGCGGCTTTCTTGAGGGCCGTAGGCGAACAGCTGGAGGGACGAACGCTCTATCCGCGCCTATGGACGGATGGTGAGCTCTCCACGGCACAGCTTTCGCTGACCACCTTGCAAGAGATAGAAACCCTTGGGCCCTATGGGCGGGAGTTTGATCCGCCGCTGTTTGAAGGCCGCTTTATTGTCGAGGCGCTGCGCCCGGTGGGTGCTGACGGCGCGCACCTGATGCTGGAACTCTCCACTGGCCCGGTGACCTGCAAAGCCATCTGGTTTCGTGCCTTAACGCCAGGGGAACTGCCTGGGTTTAACGTGGGGGATACACTGCACTGTGCTTATAAGCTTAACCGTAACCGCTGGCGCGGCCGCGAGACGCTGCAGTTGATGGTCGAACACGCCAGCCCAATTTAAGCTGTACATCGCATCATCTACTGGCAATTTAAGTAAGGACGCCCTATGCGCGTGGAAGATTTACCCCAGGATCAGCATCGCCCCTATGAAGATGTGATGGCGATGCTGCTGGGCACGTTCTTTGTAGCGCTGGGAGTGACCTTTTACACCCATGCGGTGCTATTGACCGGCAGTACTGCAGGCTTAGCGCTGCTGTTGAGCTATATCACCAGCAGTATTACCGGCTGGGGCTTTGGGGTGTACTTTTTTGCCATTAACCTGCCGTTTTACTACTTGGCGGTGAAGCGGATGGGCTGGAGTTTTACCCTGCGCACCTTTGCCGCCATCGGCTTGGTATCGCTGTTTTCAGAGTTAACCCAAGGCTGGGTGCAGTTTGCCAACGTGCCCTCAATCTACGCCGCCTTGATGGGCGGCGCGCTGATGGGCATCGGCATGCTGATGCTGTTTCGCCACCGCACCAGCCTGGGCGGTATCAATATCCTCGCGCTCTACTTGCAGGATCAACACGGCCTGTGCGCAGGCTACGTTCAACTGGCGATTGATGGCGTTATCCTGCTGGTAGCCCTGACCCAACTACCGTTGGATCGCGTGGGCTATTCGGTACTAGGGGCGCTGACGCTCAACCTGATTATCGCCCTGAACCATAAGCCAGGGCGATATATTGGAGTGAGCTAAAAACGTTTAGCCAAGCCAGAACCACCACACTATCAGTGCAATGAGCCCCAGGCCTGCCAAGTTGATCAATAAGCTCATGAGGCGTCCTCCTGGCTGGTTTTCCATAGCCGCAAGCGGTTGGCGTTACTCACAACGGTGATGGAAGAGAGTGACATGGCAGCGCCCGCTATCATCGGTGAAAGCAGCATACCGGTTAGCGGGTAGAGCACCCCTGCCGCGATGGGAATACACAGTAGGTTGTAGCCAAAGGCGCCCACCAGGTTCTGTTTGATATTGCGCAGCGTGGCGCGGCTGATTTCTATCGCTGATGCCACCCCGTGCAGCGAGCCGCGCATTAGCGTGATGCCCGCGCTCTCAATCGCCACATCGGTGCCTTGGCCAATGGCAAAGCCCACGTTCGCCCTGGCCAGCGCCGGGGCATCATTGATGCCATCGCCCACCATGCCAACGATTTCTCCCGCCTTCTGACGACGCTCTATCTCGGCGTGCTTGTCCTCGGGTAACAGCCCTGCCCGAAACTCATCAATGCCTACTTCCTGGGCAATGGCCCTGGCGGTGTGCTCGTTATCGCCGGTCAACATGACGATGGTTAAGCCGTCTTTTTGCAGGCGCTTGATCGCGGCCACTGTGTCGTGGCGAAGCGGGTCGCTGATGCCAAATAGGGCGGCCAGTTTGCCATCTACCGCCAAGTACACCAGCGTGCGGGCCTGCTCCTCTAGAGCGTGGGCCTGCTCTTCACCGGCCTTGAGATCCACACCGGCCTCGCTTAACAGACGCGCATTGCCCAGCAGTAACGCTTTGCCGTCGGTGGTTTGGGCTTTTACCCCGCCACCGGTCACACTGTCGAAACCACTAATCTCGGCAGGGTTGGCGTTGTGTTCATCCGCATAGGTCATTAACGCCGCCGCCAATGGGTGCTCGGAGCTGCGTTCCAGCGCGTGCACCAATGCCAGCGCGGTGGATTGCTCTACGCCAAACATCTGCGCATCAGTGACGCTGGGCTTGCCCTGGGTGAGCGTGCCGGTTTTATCGACTACTAGCGTGGTCAGCTTGCTAGCGGTTTGCAGCGCCTCGCCGCTGCGTACCAGCACCCCATGCTCTGCCGCTTTACCGACGCCGATCATGGTCGAGATCGGTGTCGCCAGACCCAGCGCGCAGGGGCAGGCAATAATCAGCACGGTGGTCGCCGTCACCAGCATATGGATCACTTGGGGAGCGGGCCCTAGGTTAAACCACACCAGGGCCGTCAATACGGCAATGATCATTACCGCAGGCACAAAAACGCTGGAGACCTGGTCGGCTAGCTCGCCAATCGGTGGACGCGAGTTTTGGGCGCTCGCTACCTGTTCGGTAATCTGCCCCAGACGAGTGTCGGTGCCCACCCGCGTGGCGCGATAGATCAAGCCACCTTTGCCATTCACCGTGCCAGCGCTGACTTCATCCCCCGTGCTTTTGGTGATGGGGAGTGGCTCGCCGGTAAGCATCGACTCATCGATATGGCTTTGGCCTTCAACGACGTCTCCATCCACCGGTAAACGCTCGCCGGGGCGTACTCGTACGTGGTCGCCAGCGCGCACCGCATCAATCTCAATCTCCTGCTCGTGACCGTCGCGAATCACCCGCGCTGTTCGGCTCTGTAGATCAAGCAGGCGCTTTAGCGCATCGCTGGTGCGGCCCCGGGCACGTAGCTCCATGGCATTGCCGAGTAGAATCAGCCCGATCACCATGGCTGAGGCTTCAAAATAGATCCCCTGAGCGACTTCTGGCAGCCACGGCGCAAACAGCACCACGGCCATGGAGTAGAGCCAGGCGGTGCCGGTGCCCATGGCCACCAGGGTATCCATATTGGCTTGGCGATGCTTAAACTGCTTCCAGGCGTTGACGAAAAAGTGGCGTCCTGGGAAGGCCAAAATACCCAAGGTTAACAAGCCGATCACCAGCCAGTAGAGACGCCCCATGCCCATCGGGTGGGGATGGAAAAAAAGCATGCTGAGCATCAGCGGAATCGCCAGTGCCAGCGAGATCGCGCTGCCGCGCAGCCGTTTTTGGTAAGTCTTGGCATCCTGCTCTGCACGAGTGCGTTCTGCTTCCCGCATATTCACAATCGGTTCGGCGCCATAGCCAGCTGACTCAACGGCGGCGATTAACGCTTGGGTCTTTGCACTGCCAAACACCTGGGCGGAGTGGGTGCCAAAATTGACGCTGGCGGTGTCGACTCCCTCAGTTCGCTCTAGTGCTTTCTGCACGCTCTTAACGCAGCTGGCGCAGGTCATCCCGCTAATCGCCAGACGCTGCTTTGTGCCTTGCCCTTGAGAATGGGAATGAGCACTTGCGGCTTTTTCAGCTTCGGCATCAGCGTGTGCCGCGGTTTCTGGCTGCGTATTGGCCGCGTCTGGGGCTGTTTCCTCCAGAGCTGCTTCACCGGGCGGATAGCCCGCCTCGGTCAAGCGTTGATCAAGCTCGGCGTCGGTTAGCGATGAAACAACCTCTAGGCGTTTTTCGCTAGGCGTGCCGATCACGTCGGCACTTGGGTCACCATTTTGTACTGCCTCGCGCATACGCTTGACGCAGCCCTGGCAATTCATGCCAGGAATAGTTCGCGTGGTGACTCCATTGGCAGGGCTCACGTTTGAGGAGGTTTCGGTAGAGGCGTCGCTCATGGGGTCTCCTTGGTAGGCGTGGCGTCAGGAAAACTCTCAATCAGGCGGCACACGCTGTGGCCGTCGGGGGAGCCGTCGGGCATTTGCTGCCAGCTCTCCATGGCCTGTTCCATTCGTTCGGCTAGCGCTTCCAACTCGGCAATGCGTGCGCGGATTTGCGGCAGGCGGCTGGCGAGTAAGTCGCGTACCAAGGGGCAGGGAGAGTCGCCTTGGTCGGCGTGGGTCAGAATGTCGCGAATCTCAGCCACGCTAAAACCTAATTTGCGCGCCCGCTGAATAAACCGCAGACGTTCTAGGTCGGTATCTGAAAATAGCTGATAGCCGTTATCTGGATGGCGCTGGGGGGCAAGTAGCTGCTCACGAGCGTAGTGGCGCACGGTCTCAGCGGTAACACCGCCCCGTTTGGCAAGCTCAGTAACTTTCATGGCCTGTTCTCCCGACCGGTTAAATAGTGGTTATTTAGTGTAGAACCTATGGGTAACCCATAGGTCAAGGCCTCTTGGCTCAGTAAGCTGAAATGACTAAAACACTGATTTAAAACGACCGTGCGACTAATGTATAAGCCAAAAATAAAATAAAACGAACGTTTGCCCTTGAACCTTTGGCTCAGTTGCGAGAAAACAGTCATGTAAAAATAAAGAGGGTGGATCGTCGGTATCCACTGGATCATCGGGAAGAGAGGCCCACTATGAATAATAAATTTAATAAGCTCACCCTGGCTGCTGCCATTACGGCCGCTTTTGCCAGCCAAGCCCACGCGGGCGGGTATCAAATTAACGAGCAGAGCGTGAGTGGGCAGGGCTATGGCCATGCCGGGCGAAGCTCTAACATCCATGATGCAACCATTGTGTACGGTAACCCAGCGGGTATGTCGTTTTTAGACCGTGCCCAGGTGACCGTTGGTGGCACGTATCTAAACGTGAATACTGACATCTCTAATGTCGAAGCTTCTCGCTATATCGACTCTGGGGTCGCGCTTGGCGGCGCGCCAAATGGCAATCAGATCCCCGTCGGTAGCATTCCTGGAGGGAATGATGGCGATATGGTGCCAGGTACGCCGATCCCCTTTGCTTTCTATGCGCACCCAGTGACCGATCAACTGGCGTTCGGGTTTGGGGTGTATGCACCCTTTGGCTCAAAAACCGATTATGAAGATGATTTCCAGGGTCGCTACTTTGGCGACTACACCGAAGTCAAGGTGGTCAGTGCACAGCCGACGGTTTCTTACCGCTTTAATGACCAGTGGTCAGTAGGCGCGGGGATTACTTACAACCGTGTGGAAGGCGAACTACGCCGACAAGTACCCAGTGAGGCCACCTTTAACCCAGATGCCGACATCGACTCGCGGGTTGATGGTGACGACGAAGCGTGGGGCTATAACTTAGGCGTAATCTATCGTCCAGTACCTGAAACCACCCTGGGGCTGACTTACCGCTCGAAAGTAGACTACACCTTGGAAGGTGATTTTAGCGCTACTGATCCCCTGGGTAATGTCGTTCGCTCAGATACTGCTAGCCTGGATTTGACCACCCCTGAGACGGTTAACTTCTCGCTTACCCAGCAAATGACTGACCGTCTCAAGCTGATGTTCGGTGCATCCTGGGTGCGTTGGAGCCACTTTGATCAAATTTTGGTTACCGGCAGCCAAGGCGATACGATTACCCAAGAGTTTCAGAACTATTCAAACGCCTGGGCGTTTGCCACTGGCGGCGAGTACCAGTTAACCAAGACATTGGCGCTTCGTGCTGGGGTTACGTTAGACATGACGCCGACCAATGATGAGGATCGTAGCGTACGTATTCCTTCCGATGATCGGCGTATTTTCTCGCTGGGGGCAGGATGGAGCCCAACGCCTGACCTGACTGTCGATGTTGCCTACTCCTATCTGTCAGAGCGCGGCACCTTTGTTGAGCAGGATCGTAGCGACCTGCTGGCCAGCCAGGCCACGGGTGGCCAGCCGGTTGGCGGGGCCTCCTACTCAGCCGACTACAAAAACGAAGCTCACGGTTTTGGTGCTCAGTTAACCTATCGCTTTTAAGCCCTAAAGAGCCAAACCCCAATGAAACCCGGCGCATGCCGGGTTTTTTATTGCCTAGTGGCAGGCCATTGGATGCGGGGCGTGTCGGCTTTCGTTACACTATGCGCTTTTCTGATCGATACACCTCTGTACGATCCGAGTAGACCAAGCTAGGGCGATCCCATGTTGGAAACCAATCCGATTCACAACCAGCTCAAGGACCTGTCTGAGCGGACAGACGTTCTTAGGGGGTATCTTTGACTATGCCGAGAAGAAAGATCGGCTAGAAGAGGTCACCCGCGAACTGGAAGACCCCAATGTCTGGAACGATCCAGACTACGCGCAGAAGTTAGGCAAAGAGCGCGCCTCCCTCGAAGCCATAGTGGCCACCATTGATGAACTTGAGCAGGGCCTTGGCGATAGCCGGGATCTGCTAGAGCTTGCAGAAATGGAAGAGGATGAAGGCACCGTCGAAGAAGTGTGCAAAGAGCTGGACAGCATGCAGGCGGCGTTAGAAAAGCTTGAGTTTCGGCGCATGTTCTCCGGTGAAATGGATCAGAACAACGCCTACCTGGAAATTCAGTCCGGCTCTGGTGGCACCGAAGCTCAGGATTGGGCCAATATTTTACTGCGCATGTATCTGCGCTGGGCGGAGAGTCACGGCTTCAAAGCCGATATCACCGAAATCTCTGCGGGCGAAGTGGCGGGCATTAAGTCGGCCACGGTGCATATCCAGGGCGATTACGCTTTCGGCTGGCTGCGTACTGAAACCGGCGTGCACCGCCTAGTGCGTAAAAGCCCGTTTGATTCCGGTGGCCGTCGGCATACTTCGTTTGCCTCGGTATTCCTGTCCCCGGAAATTGACGACAGTTTCGAGGTAGAGATTAATCCCTCGGACTTGCGCGTCGATACCTACCGCTCCAGCGGCGCGGGCGGTCAGCACGTAAACACCACCGATTCGGCCGTGCGGATTACCCACGAGCCGACCGGTATCGTGGTGGCCTGCCAGGGGCAACGCAGCCAGCACGCCAACCGCGATTTTGCCATGAAGCAGTTGAAAGCGCGGTTGTGGGAACACGAGATGCAAAAGCGCAACGCCGCCAAGCAGGAGGCCGAGGACTCCAAGGCTGACATCGGCTGGGGAAGCCAGATTCGCTCTTACGTGCTGGATGATCAGCGCATCAAGGATTTGCGCACCAGCGTGCAGTCCAGCAACTGCGATAAAGTGCTCGACGGGGATATTGATCAATTTATCGTCGCCAGCTTGAAGCAAGGTTTGTAATTTTTTTAGCGTTTGAACATGAACAGGGTGCCCCATGGCTAACCAAGACGCGTCTCCTGCAGACAACGAAAACCACCTGATCGCCGAGCGCCGTGCCAAGTTGACTGCTCGCCGTGAGCGCGCCGCTGAGCAGGGAAAGAGTGCGTTTCCCAATGATTTTCGCCGCGACAGCCTAACCGTCGAGCTGCAAAATGCCTTCGGCGATAAAGACAAGGCCGAGCTTGAAGCGCTGGATCACCACGCCGCTGTGGCGGGTCGTGTGATGCGTCAACGTGGCCCCTTCATCGTCATTCAAGATGTGGCCGGGCAAATCCAGCTCTACGTGGATAAAAAGGGCCTGCCCGCCGACGTGCTGGAAGACGTTAAAAGCTGGGATATCGGTGACATCGTCGCTGCCCACGGGCCGGTGCATAAATCCGGCAAGGGCGATCTGTACGTGATGATGAAAGAGGCGCAGCTGCTCACCAAGAGCCTGCGCCCGCTGCCGGACAAGTTTCACGGCCTCACCGATATGGAAGCCCGCTATCGCCAGCGCTATGTGGATCTGATCATGAATCCGCAGTCGCGCAAGGTGTTTGAAACCCGCGCAGCGGTCATCAGCTCCATGCGCCGCTTCTTTGAAGCGCGTGGTTTTATGGAAGTAGAGACACCGATGCTCCAGCCGATCCCCGGCGGAGCGGCGGCTCGGCCGTTCATTACCCACCACAATGCGCTGGATATCGACATGTATCTGCGTATTGCGCCAGAGCTTTACCTCAAGCGTCTGGTGGTGGGCGGTTTTGAGAAAGTGTTCGAGATTAACCGCAACTTCCGCAACGAAGGGTTATCAACGCGCCACAACCCAGAGTTCACCATGGTGGAGTTCTACTGGGCCTATGCGGATTACCGCGACCTGCTGGATATGACCGAAGCGATGCTGCGCACCGCCGCTGAAGAAGTGCTCGGTAACTCAGTGATTGAGTATCAGGGCGCGAGCTACGATTTCGGCAAACCTTTTGCCCGCTTAACGCTACGTCAGGCGATTCTTGATCATGGAGACGGCATTGCCGACAGCGATTTGGATTCGCTGGAAGCGGCGCGGGCAACCGCCGAGAAACTGGGCATCAAGGTCAAAGAGAGCTGGGGCCTGGGCAAGGTGCAAACGGAGATATTCGAAGAGGTTGCCGAGCATAAGCTCGACCAGCCGACCTTTATCACCGAATACCCGGCTGAAGTGAGTCCGCTTGCCCGGCGTAATGACGCCAATCCCTTCGTTACTGACCGCTTTGAGTTCTTTGTCGGTGGTCGCGAAATCGCCAATGGTTTCTCGGAGCTTAACGACGCAGAAGATCAGGCGGAGCGCTTCCGTGCCCAGTCCGCGGAAAAAGATGCCGGTGACCTGGAAGCAATGTACTACGATGCAGATTACGTGCGTGCTTTGGAGTACGGCATGCCGCCCACCGCGGGCGAAGGCATCGGTATTGACCGCTTGGTGATGCTGTTCACCGACAGCGCATCGATTCGCGATGTGTTGCTGTTCCCGGCGATGCGCCCTGAAGTGGACTAACACGCTACGATAACGGATGAAAAGTTGGTAAGGGCGCGTTATAGCGCCCATAATGGTCAACGTTTCGACGGCGAGGAGAATCCCATGAAACTGCTTAACCGCTCCGCACTGAGCGTCAGGCCGACCCAGCCCTTTGTGGACTGGATCAACGCGCTGGAACCCACCATGGGAGACGACGACCTGACCCTGGACGACGTCGAACGTGAAAGTACCATTTACCTGATTCCAGAGATGGATACCCCGGAAGCGCTGGAAACTTTTGTGCGCGACCGCTACGTGGAAATTCTCGAGACTGAGCTGCGCGCTTGGGAAGAGGACGAACGGCAGTGGCCGGATAAACTCGACTGGGCATTGTTCCAGGAGTTTGTGCGCGTCGAGCACAGCTACCTGGCCATTGATCTAGACGACGAAACGGCGCTGGAAATCTCAGAAGTCGATGATGCGTTACTGCTCGATAGTGAGCAGGACTAGCCGTTAGCGTGCTAGTATTTAGGCAAGCCTAGTACTACGTAAGCCCAGTGTTTGCCTGCGCGTTTGGCTGGTAACAGCCCGCTAGTGCACTGTGAAATGCCACACTGTTAAATAGCGCACTTCGAAACCGGCTTAGGCCGGTTTCATCGTTTTTAACGCTGTGTCTTTAGACGCAGTGTCTTTAATCGTTTCGCGTTGGCCGTTTCGTTTAAGATCTCTCCTGCCTAGGAACGCTTGCATGCGACTGTTTGAAACCCGCCCCGGCGACGATGGCCTGCCTGGGCCTGAACGCGCCCTTGCTGTGCTAGCGCTGGTGACCGGTACCTTGATGGCGGTGGTCGATACCACCATGATCAACCTGGCGCTGCCCACTATTGCCGCCGACTTGAATGTGTCGGCATCCCGAGCGGTATGGATTACCAACCTGTTTCAGGTTGTTTGTGCGGCTTTTTTGCTCGTGTTTGCGGGCATTAGTGAATTGATCACACGTCGCAGGCTCTACCTGTTTGGACTGGCCACCTTTGTCGCGGCCGCGCTAGGGGCAGCACTATCACGCAATTTAGAAACGTTGCTGGTATTTCGTGCCTTTCAGGGGCTAGGTGCTGCGGCCACACTATCGATTGGCCCATCGCTCTATCGAGCCATTTTCCCCTCGCGCCTCTTGGGCAGCGCCCTTGGCTTGAGTGCCTTGGTGGTGGCCGGTGGGTACGCGGCAGGGCCCACGCTGAGTGGGGTAATCCTGTCCTTTGCCGACTGGCCCTGGCTGTTTGCGCTAAATGTGCCGCTGGGTCTCTGCTCGTTATGGCTCGCCAAGCGTGCGCTGCCCCGAGAAGAGCCACGCAAAGGCAGTTTTGATGTGGCTGGGGCGCTGCTCTCGATCGTTATGCTGGCCAGCTTCTTTATTGCCATGGACGCCGTGAGCCACGCCGCGCCGATTTGGCAAAGCGGCGGCTGGGTACTGTTGGCAGTATTGGCCTGTGCTGGGTTTATTGCGCGTCAGCGTCGTGCGCCGTATCCACTGTTGCCGCTTAGCGTGTTTGCCGAGCTGCGCTTTACACTGGCGGTATCGGCCTCTGGGCTTGCCTTTATAGGTCAGGGCCTTACGTTTGTAGCGCTGTCGTTTTTCTACCAGGAGCAGATGGGTTTTTCGCCACTGGAAACCGCTTGGCTGTTCACTCCTTGGCCACTGGCTATCATGTTCGTTGGCCCTGTAGCGGGGCGCTTAGCCGACCGTATTAATCCCAGTATTCTCTCCAGCGCGGGGCTTGGCCTACTTATCATTGGCCTGATTGCGCTGGCGCTGGTCGATGAGTCGACCGGCGTGGCGGGAAGTCTATGGCGCACTGCGCTATGCGGTATTGGTTTTGGCCTGTTCCAGCCACCCAACAATCGCGAAATGATGGGTAGTCTGCCACCGGAGCGCAGTTCCAACGTCTCTGGCGTCATGAGCACCACGCGTACCGTCGGGCAGTCGTTTGGCGTGGCCTTAGTCGGTGCTGCATTGGCGCTAGGCTGGCCGGTACAGGTAACGCTCTGGCTGGGGGCGGCGACCACGCTGCTGGCGCTCTTGGCAAGCGTGGCGCGTATGCCGCTGGCAAGGCGTGCGTTACACGCTCGACGGGCATCGTCTGCGGGCCAGTAAGCGCGTACAATAAAATGGTTTGTGATCTCTCAAGGAGAACCTTATGACGCTGCAGACACAGATTGAGCAGAAGTTAACGGCACTTGCGCCGGACGTGCTGCAGGTTGAAAACGAAAGCCACATGCACAACGTGCCCGCGAACTCTGAAACCCACTTCAAAGTGACGCTAGTGAGTGACTCCTTCGACGGCATGATGCCGGTGAAGCGTCACCAGCAAATTTATGCGCTGTTGGCCGATGAGCTTTCCGGACCGGTGCACGCCTTAGCGCTGCATCTTTATACCCCCAGCGAGTGGCAGGCACGCGGCGGTGAACGCCCGAACTCACCCAACTGTCGCGGCGGCGGGAAGTGAATCAAGAAGTTACTCGGCGCCACTACCTGGACGCCATGGGTATTACCGCCTGGGCCGCGAAGTACCAGTTGCCTAATGCGCTGCCCACCGAGGCCTGCGAGTGGGAGGATTCGACGCCTGCCCCTACGCCACCTCGGGAGCGGCTACAGGCATTGCTGGACGACGCCCCTGCGCCCAAGCGGCAAACGTCCAAACCTCAACCGTCCGAACTTCAATCTTCCGACCCCCAGGCCTCAGGCGAAGCCATTGCCTCACCCTCGGCGGTGCGGGCACTGCTGGGTCAAGACAAGCAGCGTGCGGACAAGTCGGGCCAAAATAAGCCGGCGATTGCCAACCCGGAGACGGCGACTTCCAGCGCGGAAACCGTGCCAGCCAAACCGCTTAAGTTCGCGCTCTCCTGCGTTTGTCTTGAGGGCTGCTGGATGGTGCTGCAGGCGGGGGAAATGAGTCCGCTTGAGCAGCAGCTACTGGCCAACCTGTTACAGGCCGCGGGCATTCAGCGTGGAGCGTTGCCGGAAGTGAGCCACTTCACCTGGCCGCAAATGGCCAACGCCTTTGCGGTGGAGGATCCCCTGGACGAAGCCCGCGAGGGCTTGGCGGCGTTTATCGCTGGAAGCGCGAGCCGACAGGGGTGGCGGTTAGAGCGATTACTCTGGTGGGGTGAGTTGGAAGCCGAGCCTGATACCGAATCTGGAGCTGAACAAGCGCCGCTGGAGCGCATACTGAACGTGGCTGAAGGTCACAGCCAAACGCTTTCGCTGCCCTTATGGCAGGGCCCCTCACTTGGGGCGCTCCTCGACGGTAGTCATAGTAAGCGCGACCTCTGGCCAGCGCTGCAGGCGTTAGGCCAGCAGTGGGAAGCCGATAAGGCGACTGGCGCTCAGGCAGTGGGCACTCAGTTAGAAAGTGCTCAGCAGGCAACGGATGATCACTGAACTCAACGTTGAGCACCTAGCCCTACTGATTGCGCTTGAGTACCGGGCGCAGAGCGGTACTTCTGAGACGCAAATGCTGGCAGCGTTGGGCAGCCAGGATACCTGTGTACTGGGCTGGTGGCAGGATGAGCAGTTGTTAGGGTACGCCATTGTGGCGCGACTGCCGTTTGAGGCGGAACTACAAGCCATTGGGGTACACCCAGAGCAGCGACGCAGTGGAGCAGGTCGGGCGTTGATGGAGGTCGTGCTGTCCACCGCACGCGGCTGGCTGAGCGAGCGGCTGCTGCTAGAGGTGCGGGTGAGTAATCTTAGCGCTATCCGGCTCTACCAGCGCTGCGGGTTTAGCGAAGACGGACGGCGCAAAGGCTACTACCCACCGCTATCGTCGCAAGCCGCCGCCGGGCGTGAGGATGCGCTGCTGATGTCCCTGGTGCTTTAGGGCAGCAGCGCACTTATCCTGAGCCTAAGGCGTGCTGGAGGTTTCGAGGCTGTCGAACTTGCTGAGCAGGCTGTTGAGGCGACGCTCCCACTCTTCGCGCTCCTCTTTCAGCTTGGCGTTTTCGCCGCGCAGCTCTTCATTTTCCAGTTTCATCATCTCCAGTGCATCAACAGTGTCGGTGACTTTCTGCTCAAGTTGATTAAATAGCTCCAGACTCATGTATCTCTCCCTAGCGTAAAAACGAAAACCCAAAATAGGTCATAAAAAGGCACCCAAATAAACAAGCACAAAGCTTGTCAGTAGGGACGAATGAGGCGAGCGTAACGCCACCGCCGCGTGGCGGCAAGCGCTGTTTACGGTGCTTGACGTTGATAGAGCCGCGCAGTGCTTTCGCCCGCCTGGGTTTCGCGGTGCAATAGCCAGTTGGCGGGCACCTTGGGAGCCAGCGATGTCTCGGTTTCCAGGTAAATCATTGCCTCGTTATCCAGCCAGCCACTAGTTTCCAATGTCGAACAGCAGGGCGCGGCCAACTGCTGATGGAAAGGCGGGTCAAGAAAGACCAGCGTATAGGGCTTGGCTGGGCGCGTCAGATAAGTCTGAACATCGTTAACATGCACCGCGCTTGCGGTAATATTGAGCGATGCCAGATTGGTCGACAGCTGCGCCGCTACCCGCGGGTCGCGCTCGACAAAATCGACCCAGGAGGCGCCGCGAGACACCGCTTCAATGCCTAGCGCACCGGTACCTGCGAACAGGTCGAGTACCTGCTGGCCGTAAAGCTGTTGGCCGAGCCAATTGAACAGCGTTTCACGCACGCGGTCTGGGGTTGGACGCAAGCCTGGGCTATCCAGCACCGGCAACTGACGGCGGCGGAACTCACCGCCGATGATGCGTAACTTACCAAGTGGCTTACCAACGGGTTTGCCAAGTTGTTGACCACCCCGCTGAGCAGGTGTGCGGCGGGATGTAGAGGATCGAGGGGGGCGTTGTCGTGTCATAAAGCGGATTGTAGCGGGCTGTTTATCCAAAGTCTTGGGTTACGGTGTTAGCATAACCTTAATGTCCACTATTTATGTCGGGTAACACTCATGTTTGGTTTTTTTAAACGCAAGAATAAGCAAGATCCGCAACAGGCGCCTCAAGACAAGCAGGCGCAGGAGGAGCAGTTAAAGGAGCAGCCTCAAGAGCAAGCCGATGAGATGGACATTGCAACGCCCGAGACTTCCACTGACGTTGTTGAAGAGACCTCAGAAGCGCCGGAAACTTTGCCAGAGCCAGAGCCAGAGCCAGAGCCAGAGCCAGAGCCAGAGCCAGAGCCAGAGCCAGAGCCAGAGCCAGAGCCAGAGCCAGAGCCAGAGCCAGAGCCAGAGCCAGAGCCAGAGCCAGAGCCAGAGCTGACGCCCGCGCCCGCCTTGCAAGAGAAACCGGTGGCTGACAAAAGCGACCAGAAAGGCTGGTTTGCGCGTATCAAGTCAGGCCTGGGGAAAACCCGTGCCAATTTAACCGATGGCATCGCCGATCTGTTTTTAGGTAAAAAACAGATTGATGACGAACTGCTGGAAGATCTGGAAACGCAGCTGTTAATGGCCGATGTGGGCATTGATGCGACGACCGAGATTATTGGTCGCCTGGAAGCGCGGGTCTCGCGCAAAGAGTTGAACAACCCAGAAGCCCTCTACCGTGGCCTGCAAGAAGAGTTGTCCGCCATGCTGGCGCCGGTCGCCAAACCGCTTGTACTGGAAAAGGCGGGCAAGGGGCCGTTTGTTATTTTAGTGGTGGGTGTTAATGGCGTGGGTAAAACCACCACCATTGGTAAGCTCACCCAGCGTTTTCAGCGCGAAGGCAAAAGCGTTATGTTGGCGGCCGGTGACACTTTCCGTGCCGCCGCTGTCGAACAGCTCAAAGTCTGGGGCGAGCGCAACAAGGTGCCGGTCATCGCCCAACACACCGGCGCGGACAGCGCCTCGGTGATTTATGACGCGGTAGCGGCCGCCACTGCGCGAGGTGTTGATGTACTGATCGCCGATACCGCCGGACGGCTACATAACAAAAGCCACCTGATGGAAGAGCTGAAAAAAGTCCACCGGGTGATGCAGAAGCTAGATGACACCGCGCCTCATGAAGTGATGCTGGTGCTGGATGCGGGCACCGGGCAAAACGCGATTTCCCAGGCCAGCACCTTTAACGACGCCGTGCCGGTCAGCGGGATCACGCTAACCAAACTGGACGGCACCGCCAAAGGCGGGATTATTTTCGCGCTGGCTAAACAGCTGGAAACGCCGATTCGTTTTATTGGTGTGGGGGAGGGTATCGACGATCTGCGCCCCTTCGAGGCCAATGATTTTGTCCAAGCGCTATTTGACCGCCAAGGGGACGATGCCAGCGCATGATCGCCTTTGAGCATGTGGGAAAACGCTACGGTGGACGCTTTGAAGCGCTGGCACATCTTAACTTTCGGGTTGCCCGGGGCGAAATGGTGTTTCTTACCGGTCACTCCGGGGCGGGGAAAAGCTCGCTACTACGCTTAATCATGCGCCTTGAGAAACCTAGCCGTGGGCGCGTCGTCGTAGCGGGGCACGACATTGCCCAGCTGCATGCCAGCCAAGTGCCGTTCTATCGGCGCCAAATTGGCGTGGTTTTCCAGGATCATCAGCTGCTCTTTGATCGCAGCATTTTTCACAATGTTTCTCTACCGCTGGAGATTCAAGGGGTTGAACCTCGGGAAGCCGCCCGCCGTGTGCGTGCCGCGTTAGATAAAGTGGGGCTGCTGCATCGTGAAAAGGCGTTGCCCATAGAGCTCTCCGGCGGCGAGCAGCAGCGGGTCGGCATTGCCCGGGCGGTGGTTAATAAGCCCGCGCTACTGCTTGCCGATGAACCGACGGGCAATCTGGATCCCCAGCTTTCGGCGGATATCATGGCGCTATTTGAGGACTTTAATCGGATTGGTACCACGGTGATGATCGCCAGTCACGATTTGGCCCTAATTGCCCGACTGCGCCACCGCATCCTGCGCTTAAGCGACGGCAGGTTGGTAGCCGATGAGGGGGCGGTATGAGGTCATCCGCGACACCCAAGCGTCGTCAGGGAGCAGCATTAAAAACGCCGCGCAAAGCCGCTGTTAAACCAGCGGTTGAGAAAGCCCAAGCGCCACAGCGGGGCGCCAGGTCGCAGCAAACGCGCTTTTCCAGCCGCCTGCGGGCATGGGGGCGCCATCACCGCAGTATGGGGTGGGATAGCTTTCAGCGCTTGATACGCTATCCGCTGGGTAATCTCCTGACCATGCTGGCGATCGCTATTGCACTGGTACTGCCTGCGGCGCTGTGGCTAACCCTGGATAGTGCCCGCCTGCTGGATGCAGAGCTTGATGAGAGCGCCACCCTAACGGTCTACCTGGAGTTGAGTGCTGATGATGCCCAGTCGCTGCGTATCGAGGAGGCGGTCAACGCGGAACCGGGCGTGCTCGAAACCCAGCTGATCAGCGCCGAGCAGGGTATGGCGGAGTTCCAGCAGTCGCTGGGGCTCGATGATGCCTTGGCAGGGCTGGAGAGTAACCCGCTGCCTATCAGTATGGTGGTACGCCCAGAAAGCGTTGATCCAGTTGCCATGCAGCAGTTGGCCGCCCGTCTTGAAGCGCTCGCTGGGGTGGATGAGGTGCGTCTTGACCTGGCCTGGGTAGAGCGGCTGAGAAACTTAGCCGAGCTAGGTCGCCGTGTAGCGCTGGCGCTAGGGGTGCTGTTTGGTTTAGGCGTGCTGCTGGTGGTCGGTAATACCATTCGTCTCTCGGTGGAGAGTCGTCGCCGGGAAATTGAAGTCGTGATGCTCATTGGCGCCACGCATGCCTTTGTGCGACGGCCTTTCCTATACAGCGGTGCTTGGTATGGCTTAGGCGGTGGGCTGTTGGCACTGGGTTTGTTAGGTCTGGGCAATCACTGGCTTTCCCTGCCGGTATCCGCTCTGGCGGCAAGTTACGGGGCGAGTTTTTCTTTACCTCAACTCGACGTGACAGGCTCTACAATTCTGCTATCTTGCAGTACACTACTAGGTTGGTTGGGTGCCTGGTTGGCGGTGACTCGTCACCTTTCGAGTATTCGGCCAAGATAATTGATGAATTCTAAGCAGCTAATGCGATACTGCTGGTAATGCTTAACCTGCGAACTTTATGCTTGCGTTAAGGTCTCAGTATCGCAGACATTCGTATGACTGAATGTGTATGACTGAATGTGTATGACTGAATGTGTATGACTGAATGTGTATGACTGAATTAGTATCACGGTTTTGTAATAGGTTATTGATAACGTGCTACGTCAACCACGATGGGTTACAGGGGAGACCACCTGCACATGAGCACTAGTCTTCTACCGGTGGGGCAGCTTTCGCCCGGCGGCGATCTGGGCGGTTACATCCGCGCAGTCAATGGAATTTCGGTATTAACGGCCGATGAAGAGCGTGAGCTCGCTTATCGCCTCTATGATGAAGGCGATCTGGAAGCCGCTCGTCGTTTGGTACTGTCGCATTTGCGCTTTGTGGTGCATATCGCGCGTAGCTATTCGGGCTATGGGTTGCCCCAAGCGGATTTGATTCAAGAAGGTAACGTTGGCTTGATGAAAGCCGTCAAGCGCTTCGATCCGAACCAGGGCGTTCGTCTGGTTTCGTTTGCCGTGCACTGGATTAAAGCAGAAATTCACGAATTTGTGCTGCGCAACTGGCGGATCGTTAAGATTGCCACGACCAAAGCCCAGCGCAAGCTGTTCTTTAACCTGCGCGGTGCGAAGAAGCGTTTGGCGTGGTTGAACAACGACGAAGTGGACGCCATCGCCAAAGATCTCGACGTTAAGCCCGAGATCGTGCGCGATATGGAAGGGCGCTTGTCGTCTTACGATGCAGGCTATGATGCTCCGGCAGGCGATGATGAAGAGAGCACCTATCAAGCGCCGGTGCACTTCCTGGATGATTCCGCTTCCGACCCTGCCACGCAGTTGGAAGATAGCAACTTCGAGGAAGACTCGACGCGCCGTTTGCAGCTTGCCCTCGAAGGGCTTGATGAGCGCTCGCGGGATATTCTCCAGCGCCGCTGGTTAGCCGATAGCAAAGAGACGCTGCATGATCTGGCCGACGTCTACGGCGTCAGCGCGGAGCGTATTCGCCAGCTCGAAAAAAATGCCATGAAAAAGCTGCGTCAGAAAATGGGTGAGGAAATGGTCGCCTAAGACCACGCTGAATGCACAATTTGTGGCTTTTCAGCATTAAAAAAACCGGCTCCCGTTAAAGGAGCCGGCTTTTTGTGCAGCCAGCACGCGAGCCTAAGCAGGCTGTGCCGTGGCGCGCAGTAAGTGGGCCGACAGCAGCGACCACTGATCTTCCCAATGTTCGGTGGGCAAGCGCTTAAAGTCGCTGCGCACATACTGTGAAATTCGCCCCTCCGCCTGGGCCGCTAACAAATTGGCAGCGGCAGAGGCCGGAATCGTGGGGCGTAGGCCTTCACGCAGTTCGGCTTCGCGCAGAATCTGCTTAAGCTGCATTTCCAGGCGTTCAAACAGCTGGTTGACCCGCTGGCGTAGCCGTGCGGTTTCGCCGGTGAGTACGTCGCCGCCCATCACTCGTGCCAGGCCAGGATTTTTCTCAGCAAAGCCCAGCAGCAGCGCGAGTATGGTGCCGCAGCGGGAGGTAGCGTCGGGAACGTCTTCTAAAATACGCGTGATGCGGGCAAAAATGCTCTCTTCAATAAAGTCGATCAGCCCCTCAAACATTCGTGCTTTGCTGGGGAAGTGGCGGTAGAGCGCCGCTTCTGAAACGCCTACCTGGCGGGCGAGGGCGGCTGTGGTAATGCGCTTGCCGCTATCTTCCTCAAGCATCAGTGCCAGGGCTTGGAGAATCTGCTCGCGGCGGCGAGGTTTTTGATCTTCGCTCATAATGTGACCTCCGTCGCGGTTAGCTCGCGTCCTTGATTTGAGTGCCTACCCCAGCGTTGGTGAAAATTTCCAGTAACACCGCGTGGGGGACACGGCCATCAATAATGTGCGAGCTGTTCACGCCGCCCTTCACTGCATCCAGCGCGCAGCGGATTTTGGGCAGCATGCCGCCATAAATCGTGCCATCGGCGATCAGGTCATCCACCTGAGCGGTGCTTAAACCGGTGAGCACTTCACCTTCGGTGTTCATTAACCCGGCGACATTGGTGAGTAGCATCAGCTTTTCTGCATTGAGCGCTTCGGCGATCTTTCCCGCTACCAGGTCAGCGTTGATATTGTAGCTGTGGCCTGCGGCGTCGACGCCAATCGGTGCAATCACCGGAATAAAATCACGCGCTGCCAGCATCTCGATAAGCTCGGTTGAGATCGACTCCACTTCGCCCACATGGCCAATATCGATGATCTCGGGCGCCGTCATTTCGGGACTTTGGTGCTCAACTTTGAGCTGGCGGGCACGAATTTGTGAGCCATCTTTACCGGTCAAGCCAATCGCTTTACCGCCGCTTTGATTGATCAGGTTGACGATGCTTTTGTTGACCAAGCCGCCCAGTACCATCTCGACCACGTCCATGGTTTGCGAGTCGGTAACGCGCATGCCGTTGACGAAGCGAGATTCAATGTTGAGCTTTTTGAGCAGGTCTCCGATCTGCGGCCCGCCGCCATGCACCACCACCGGGTTGATGCCGACTTCCTTCATTAATACGATATCGCGGGCAAAGGAGTCGATCAGGGTGCTTTCGGTCATGGCGTTACCGCCATATTTGACCACCACGGTTTTGCCGGAGAACTGCTGAATATACGGGAGGGCTTCGGAAAGCACCTCCACAACGACCTGGGGATCGCGACTGGCTGAACTCATGAGGTTGTCCCTTGCGAACGTTTATTATGCTGCTAACGTTTATGCTGATTGAGTGGTGAGGGTCGCGCTTTCTAGGTGGTCGCGATCCCTTCAGCGCCTAACTATTTGAAGAGCTATCTGTCTACTGGGGTAGCTCAATGTCTGGCGCGACGCGCCGAAGCGCGTCGTTAAAAACTGCTTTGATGCGTGCTAGCGCGGCCTCGTCTTTCCCTTCAAAGCGCATGACCAGTGCAGGCGTGGTGTTCGAGGGGCGGCACAGCCCCCAGCCATCCTGGTAGTCAACGCGAATGCCGTCCAAAGTTGTTTTTATACCTTCGCCGAAGTCGCCCTCGCGAGCAAGCTTATCCACCAGAGAAAATTTGTTATCGTCGGTAACCGCTATATTAATTTCCGGTGTGGCAACGTCTTGAGGGAAGTTGGCAAAAAAAGTATCGGCGTCGTCGGCTTGATTGGCGAGAATCTCTACCAGCCGAGCGGCGGCGTAGAGGCCATCGTCAAAACCATACCAGCGCTCTTGGAAAAAAATATGCCCACTCATCTCGCCACCAAGCTGAGCGCCGGTTTGCTGCATACGCGCCTTGATCATCGAGTGCCCGGTACGCCACATTTCCGGTTCGCCGCCGGCCTCGCTGATCACTTTGACCAGGTTGCCGGTGCACTTAATATCGAAAATAACCTTGGCCCCAGGTTGGCGCGCGAGCATATCGGTGGCAAACACCATCAGCAGGTGGTCGGGATAAATCAGCTTGCCAGTGGGTGTGACAACGCCCAGACGGTCGCCATCACCATCGAAAGCAAGGCCAATGTCGGCCCCGGTTTCGTGCACTTTGCGGATCAGATCCTGGACATTTTCCGGCTTGCCCGGATCAGGGTGGTGATTGGGGAAATGGCCGTCAATTTCCGCAAACAGCGGGATGGTCTCAATACCTAACCGTGCCAGCAGCTGCGGACCGAGTTCCCCGGCAACGCCGTTGCCGCAGTCGACCACGGCTTTTATCGGTCGGTTGATCTTAACGTCGCCTAGAATGCGCGTTAAATAGCGTTCACGAACATCCTGCTGGGTGATACTGCCTTGAGCATTGTCTAAGCTACTGTCTAGGTTGCCGGACTGGATACGTTCAAACAGGGCTGTAATCGCATCACCAGAGAGCGTTTCGCCGCTCAGCACAATTTTAAAGCCGTTATAGTCAGGCGGATTGTGGCTACCGGTGACCATTACGCCTGAGTGGGTGCCTTCCAGTATGTGAGTGGCGAAGTAGAGCACCGGGGTGGGCACCATGCCGATATCGATCACATCGCGCCCTGCGGCGTTCAGGCCACGCATCAGCGCTGCTTGCAGCCGAGCGCCTGAAAGGCGACCGTCGCGGGCGACTACCACGCTGGATTCGCCCCGCGCGGCGGCCTCAGAGCCGACAGCACGCCCGATCATTTCTACCGTCTCTTCAGTGAGCGTGTCGTCAACGATACCGCGAATATCGTAGGCGCGAAAAATCGAAGCGGGTACAGACTGTGCGTTCATAGGGCTTCCCAGCTAAATAGACGTTTCCTTAAAAGGGTTCCTAAACAGGCGCGACCACTCGTTACTGACTGCCCGTACTGCCAAACCCGCCGCCGCCCCTTGAGGAGTCTTCAAACGCGTCCACCAAGGAGAGTTCGGCCTGTACCACAGGCACAAGCACGTACTGTGCCAGCCGATCGAAGGGGGTTAGCGTAAACGAGCTCTGACCACGGTTCCAGACCGAAATCATTAGTTCGCCCTGGTAATCTGAGTCGATTAAACCCACTAAATTGCCTAGCACGATGCCATGTTTATGCCCCAAACCGGAGCGCGGCAGGATCATGCCTGCCAAACCCGGATCTTCAATATAGATGGCAATGCCGGTGCGTACGAGCTGACAATCGCCGGGCGCTAATATTAACGGCTCATCCAGCAGGGCGCGCAGATCCATTCCCGCCGAGCCAGCTGTCGCGTAGGCAGGGAGATAGTCGTGCAAACGCTCATCTAATATTTTGCACTGCAGGCGGGGGCGGGCACTCATGGGGATTCTCCAGATGTTTTCGTAGCGGCTGTTGTGGGTAGTAGGGCGAGCGCTTGACGGATGATGGTGGTGGCCAGCTGTGTCTTCGGCTGTGTAGCTTCTGAGCGGCTCTCGACGCCTTGAGGAGTGCGCCAGAGTATCCAGGCGGCGTTCTGGTCGCTGCCAAAGCCCAGGCCAGCCTGGGAGACGTCGTTGGCGACGATCATATCCAGCCCTTTGCGCTGTAATTTATCCCGTGCGTAGCGCTCAACCTCCTGGGTTTCGGCGGCAAAGCCGATTACCAGCGGGCGCTGTTTGGCGGGCAGTGCCGAGACGCCGGCGATGATATCGGGATTTTTAACCAGGGTCAGGGTGAGTGTGTCGCTATCATCCTGCTTTTTGAGCTTATGCTCGGCAGGGGCTGCCGCGCGATAGTCGGCGACAGCCGCGCAGCCGATAAACAGCGCCGCTTGAGGCGCTAGCCGCTGAGCTTCAGCGTGCATCTGCTCGGCTGACTCAACGTCAATTCGCGTCACGCCCTGGGGAGTGGGTAGGTCAACCGGCCCACTGATCAGCGTCACCTTGGCCCCTTCAGCTACCGCGGCTGCGGCCAGGGAAAAGCCCATTTTCCCCGAGCTGTGATTGGAGATGTAGCGCACGGGATCCAGTGGCTCACGGGTAGGGCCAGCGGTGATCACAATATGGGGTGCATGTGAGTGAGGCGCTGTGGTGATAGGGGCAGCAAACAGCGCCGTAACCGCGCTAAAAATCTCTTCAGGCTCGCTCATGCGGCCTGGCCCCACATCGCCACAGGCCTGGTCACCGGCGGCGGGGCCTATGAGCTGCCAACCGTCATGCTCAAGCTGCGCTACGTTACGCTGGGTGGCGGGGTGGCGCCACATAGCCTGGTTCATCGCCGGGGCAATCAGTTTGGGCGCTTCTGAGGCCAGGCAGAGCGTAGTGAGCAGGTCGTCGGCCATACCGTGCACCAAACGAGCGATAAGGTCGGCAGTCGCCGGAGCGATCAGCACTATATCCGCCCAGCGGGCCAGCTCAATATGGCCCATGCCCGCCTCGGCTTCGGGGTCGAGTAAAGAGGTGCGCACAGGCTCGCCGGAGAGCGCCTGCAGCGTGAGCGGGGTAATAAAGGCCTGGGCCCCGTCGGTCATCACCACGCGCACCTCGCAGCCCACCTGCTTGAGCAGGCGCACAAGCAACGCGCTTTTGTAGGCAGCGATACCCGCACTAACGCCGAGCAGTACGCGTTTGCCGGCGAGCGTCGACGCGCTTGTCGAGTTAACAGCAGAGGCCATGGTCAGTGATCCATATCCGCGTTCGTAAGGAGGCTTACCATACCATTGGCACCAACAATTTGGCATATTGAGCACAAACAAGGTTAAGCTAGGTTTAATGAGGCTTATGGCTGTAAAGCTATGCGTGTTGAGGCTGGCTTCGATCGACAAAGATGGGCAGCGCGGGTGAGGTGCGATGGGAATTAATCACTGGCCGGAAGGTGAGCGGCCCCGGGAAAAGCTATTAAATACTGGCGCCCAGGCGCTCTCAGATGCCGAGTTGCTGGCAATTTTTTTGCGTGTTGGCGTACAGGGTCGTTCGGCGGTCGATTTAGCGCGGGATTTACTCAGCAGCTTCGGTGGTTTGCGCCAACTGCTAGAGGCCGATCAGGAAAGCTTCTGTGCTGCCCGTGGGTTAGGTAGCGCCAAGTACGCTCAGCTCCAGGCGACGCTTGAGCTGTCGCGGCGCCATTTAGCCAGCCAGTTGGCGCGGGGCAATGCGCTGACATCACCTGCCTTGGTGCGCCACTACCTGAGTTCGCAGCTACGCCATTTAAGGCATGAGGAGTTTGCGGTGCTTTTTTTGGATACTCAGCACCGAATTATTCGCTATGAATCGCTGTTTCGCGGTACCCTAGACAGCGCATCCGTTTATCCCCGCGAAGTTGCCAAGCGCGCATTAGAGCTGAGCGCTGGCGCCGTTATCCTGGCGCATAACCACCCTTCTGGTGTGGCAGAGCCAAGCGATGCTGATCGACGTATCACGGAACGCCTCAAAGAGGCGCTGGTACTTTTTGACGTGCGCGTGCTGGATCATTTCGTGGTGGGGGATGGAGAAGTGATCTCTTTTGCCGAGCGCGGCTGGCTATAAGCAGTATAAGAATGCACTGTTCTATGCCGTTTTGATTAAGTAAAATGAGCAAAAAAGTGCTTTTCCAGCCTTTTTTGTGGGTTTTGCTTGCTGTAAGTCGGGTGCTCTGGTATAAAGTGCCACCTTTAAACTTGGGTTGAATAACGGATTTGGATAAAGCTTGGCGGTTAACGGCGTCGACACCTTCCCTGCTCCGGTTTGCCCGACAGTTTTGAACACTCAGGTTATTATATCCTGGCCAAGCAGTTGGAGGCTCTAATGTCCAAAGTATGTCAGGTTACCGGCAAGCGTCCGGTAACTGGAAATAACGTTTCACACTCCCAGCGTAAGACGCGTCGTCGTTTCTTGCCGAACCTGCACACCCATCGTTTTTGGGTTGAGTCTGAGAACCGCTTCGTCAAGCTGCGCGTTTCCACTAAAGGAATGCGCATCATCGACAAGAAAGGTATCGACACAGTTTTGGTTGCTATTCGTAAGCGTGGCGACGCTATCTAAGCCAGCTTTATTATACAAAGCCCTTTGGGCCAGGTATTTTGGGCCAAGCATTTTGGGAGAGTTAAACCATGCGCGATAAAATCAAGTTGGTGTCCAGTGCCGGTACAGGCCACTTCTACACCACTGATAAGAACAAGCGGAACACTCCGGATAAATTTGAATTCAAGAAATTCGACCCGGTCATCCGTAAGCACGTGATCTACAAGGAAGCGAAGATCAAGTAATCGCTTTTGCGATGTTGATCGGCTTCCACTGCAGGCGAGCGCCTGTTCAAAAACCCGGCCTCAAGCCGGGTTTTTGCATGCATGTCTTTCGTGTGTCGCATGCTTCGCTAAACCACCTTCATTAGGCTGTCACTACAGGCAGGTACGATGTCTAAATATGCCCGAACTTCCTGAAGTTGAAACCACCCGACGCGGGATTGCTCCCTATATTGAAGGCCAGGAAGTCACCGAAGTGCTGGTGCGTCAGCCGCGGCTGCGTGTGCCTGTGCCCGATGATCTGGCCGAGCGGTTGGTAGGTGCGCGCATTGGGGGGTTGATGCGGCGGGCAAAATACCTGCAGATTCCTATCCAGGCTGGCGGCGCGCTTGAAGGTGACGCTAGCGCGACGCTGCTCTGGCACTTGGGTATGTCGGGCAGTCTGCGGATTGCCCGGGTGGGGGATTTGCCTAAAAAGCATGACCACGTGGACGTGGTGACTGCCAGCGGCTATGTGCTGCGCTATCACGATCCCCGTCGGTTTGGCTTTGTGGATTGGCAGGCCGCAGACGCAGCGCAGGATAAACGGCTTGCTCACTTGGGCCCTGAGCCGCTGTCTGATGCGTTTAACGGCAAATGGCTCTACACGCTCTCGCGTAACAAGCGCGTGGCAGTAAAACCGTTTCTGATGGATAACCAGGTGGTTGTTGGTGCCGGGAATATCTACGCGGCAGAGGCGCTCTTTATGGCCGGCATTGATCCCCGCCGTGCGGCGGGAAGAGTTTCCCGTGCTCGCTATGACGCCTTGGCCCTGGCCGTGAAAGAAGTGCTGGCGGCGGCAATTACCCAAGGTGGCACCACGCTGCGGGACTTTGTCAGTGGCCAGGGTGAGCCCGGCTACTTTGCCCAACGCCTTAATGTTTATGGCCGCCACGGCCAGCCCTGTTTGCGCTGTGGCGCTGAGCTTCGGCGCATTACGCTTGGCCAGCGTGCTAGTGTGTTCTGCCCCGGCTGCCAGCGCTAATGGCTACCTATCAGTGCTACTGTTTTATTTAAGTATTGCTTTGCCTCATCTTTTGCCTTGCCTCCGTTTTTAAGCCCAGGTTTTAAGACACAGGTTTTTAAGGCAAGGTTTTAAAGACAAAATTTTTGGAGATTGCTGTGACCCAACGCCTGCGCCTGAATAAAAATGCCGACCGCCGTCTTAAAGCGGGCCATCTTTGGATCTACTCCAATGAGGTGGATATCAAAGAGACGCCGCTGAAAAACTTTGCGGCAGGCGAAACCGCACTGGTAGAAGCCTCCAATGGCAAAGTAATGGCCGTCGCGTATGTAAACCCTCATTCGTTAATTGCTGCCCGGATAATGTCTCGTGACCCCGAGATGCGCTTGGATCGTTCGCTGTTTGTACACCGCTTTAATCAAGCGTTGGCACTGCGTCAGCGCCTTTATGCGCAGCCGTTCTACCGCTTGATCCACGGCGAAGGCGACCTGTTGCCAGGTTTGGTGATCGATCGTTTTGGTGATGTCCTCGTCGTGCAGCTCAATACCGCGGGTATGCAGGCGCTGGCGGATGAGATTGTCGATGCGCTGGAAAAAGTCGTCAAACCGGAGGTGATCGTCTTCCGTAACGATACTGGCGGCCGTCGTCAGGAAGGTCTTGAGGCCCACGTTGACGTCATCAAAGGCACGCTGCCTGACGAAGTGGTGCTCGAAGAGAACGGCGCTCGCTTTGTGGTGCCGGTGCTGAACGGTCAGAAGACCGGCTGGTTCTTTGATCACCGGGTTAATCGCGAGTGGATCAATCGCAATGTGGAAGGTAAGCGCGTGCTGGACGTATTCAGCTACGTAGGCGGTTGGGGCGTGCAGGCGGCTGTTCATGGCGCGAAAGAGGTGATGTGCCTGGACTCTTCAGGCCCGGCGCTGGCTCAAGTGGCGCGCAACGCCGAGCTGAATGGCGTGCAGGAGAAGGTAGCGGTTAGTGAGGGAGATGCATTTGAAGCGTTAGCAGCGTTGAAGGCAGAGGGCGAGGAGTTTGACGTGGTCATTCTTGACCCGCCAGCGTTTATCAAAAAGCGCAAGGACATTCCCAACGGTGAGCGTGCCTACGCCCGCTTGAACCGCGAGGCCATGCGCCTGCTGGGTCGCGATGGTCTACTGTTGTCTGCGTCCTGCTCCATGCACCTGGCGCCCGAGCGGCTAATGGACGTAGTGCGTGGTGCGGTTCGCCACCAGGATCGTCACGGGCAGGTGATTTTCCAAGGCCACCAAGGGCCTGATCACCCGGTGCATCCGGCTATCCCTGAAACGTCTTACCTGAAGGCGCTGGGTGTGCGTGTGTTCCGCGACTAGTTCAGGTAGCTAGAGTTCAGAGAAGTCAGCGTGTAGGGGAGTAAAGGTACACAGGAGTTAGCCGATGGAGTGGGCGCTGCCCGATCCTTTTGTGATCGATATCCGCGTGGCCGATGAGGCGATCGATGCTTATCAGCACGTCAACAACAGTGAATACCTGCGCTGGGTTGAGCAGATTAGCTGGGCTCACTCGGTCGCGCTCGGCCTCTCTCTTGAGCGTTACCGAGAGCTTGATCGGGCCATGGTGGTTCACCGCCACGAGCTGGATTACCTGGCACCTGCCTTTGCAGGTGATGAGCTACAGCTGGCTACCTGGATTGTCGATTGTGACGAGCGCTTTAGTTTGACCCGCCGTTTTCAGCTGGTGCGAGTCAAAGACGCTAAAACGTTGCTTTACGCCCGTACACGCTTTGCCTGCGTGGCGCTTTCAACAGGGCGGCCCAAGCGCCTGCCCGAGGAGTATCGGCGTATCTACGGCGGCGCAGTTATTGTGGAGTGACGTAGAACGAAGTGGATTTTTTCGTGTAGAACTGGCAATCGCTAGATTTTTCTCCTAAAAAACGCCTTGACCGGCGTTTTTTTTGTTTTTTGTTTCTGGGGTGGTGGTCAACGTTAGCTGTGCTGTAATTTGCTTAACAACATGACTGACCTTTAAAAGCACAGGAAAAATCCAATGAAAATTGCTGTCCCCAAAGAGATCAAAAATCACGAGTATCGCGTGGCCTTAACCCCTACCGGCGCACGGGAATTAGCCGGGCGCGGCCATCAGGTGAGCATTCAGGCCGGTGCCGGAGAAGGTGCAGGCTTTAGCGATGCTGATTTTCAAGCCGCCGGCGCACAAATAGAAGCGGATGTGGACACTTTGTGGCGCAACGCTGAGCTGATCCTCAAGGTGAAAGAGCCGCAGCCGGACGAAGTGGCGCGACTCACCCCACAGCATACGCTGTTCACCTATCTGCACCTGGCCGCTGAAGAGTCCCTTACCCGTGGGCTGATGGAGAGCGGAGCCACCTGTATCGCCTATGAAACCATTACCGATACCCGCGGTGGCCTGCCGCTGCTGGCGCCTATGAGCACCGTAGCGGGACGAATGGCGGTGCAAGCGGGAGCCCATAGCCTGGAGAAGGCCCAGGGCGGTGCGGGCGTGCTGCTGCCCGGTGTGCCGGGTGTGGCGCCAGGTAAGGTAAACGTGATTGGGGGTGGCGTGGTAGGCGAAAACGCTGCGCGCATGGCGTTAGGGTTAGGCGCGGAAGTTACCATTCTGGATAAGTCGTTAGCGCGGCTTGAAGTGCTGGATGACCGTTACCAGGGGCGCATTAAAACCGTTTACTCCACCGCAGACGCGCTGGAAACGGCCACCCGTGAGTCTGACATGATCATTGGCGCGGTGCTGGTGCCCGGCGCCGCTGCGCCAAAACTAATCACTCGCAGTATGCTGTCTGATATGAAGCCTGGCAGTGTACTGGTCGATGTTGCCATCGATCAGGGCGGCTGTTTTGAAACCAGCAAGCCCACCACCCATGCCGAACCGACCTATATCGTCGATGGGGTGGTGCACTACTGTGTGGCCAATATGCCCGGCGCGGTAGCACGTACGTCCACCCAGGGGCTGACCAACGCCACGCTGCCCTTTGTACTCGCCCTGGCAGATAAGGGCTGGCAGCAGGCGCTGCATGACGACCCACACTTTCTCCCGGGCCTTAACGTGCACGCGGGGCAAGTCACCTACCAGGCCGTAGCGGATGCCTTTGGGCTGGAAAGTATCGACCCTGCGAGCGTTGTTGGCAGCTAAACTGTTGAAAGCTAGCTGTCGGCGGCTAATTAATTAGTCGCATCCGGGGCTGGCGTTAGTTCAGTAGTGGGGCGGAAGTTCATCCTCGGGGCGCTGACCGCCCTGGGGTTCGCTTGCCTGGAGTGCCTGGTGCTGCTCACGCAGGCGTTCGCGCATTAGGCCGCTGAGCTGCTCCAGTTTCTCCAGGCGGCGCTCCTGTTGTACCACCGCTTGATCCAGGGTATCCAGCCAATGCTCTTGATGGGCTATGCGACTCTCTAAAGATTCAAGACGTTGAGCTAGGTCAACAGGCGATAATTCGTGTGTCATGATAACATTGCAGCCTTATGTAGTAGTATGCCGGTGCTATTGGGAATGGGCCTGATAGTGCGGGTATTGTCCTTCGTCTGTTACCCATACAACAAGAGAGCTTTTTTTTTCTATGAACCCAAAAGTTGTGTTTCGCTGTTTCTTAATCAGTGTATTACTTGCCGCCCCCACGCCACTTTTGCTGGCGGGGATTGTTCATTTAACCGATAGTGCCCTCGCCGAGCTGTGGATGGCCGAGTTGGCAATCAGTGGAGTTAGCGGTGTCTATATTGCCGTTGCGATAGGTAGTTTTATTGTTCTGTGTATTGGCACATTAGCGTCTGCCGCTTTTGCGCCCTCGATCGTGGTGGCGTCCGATGCTGTGGTTCGTCCCAAGCCAGCAACGCGCCAACCCCAAGCGGCTGCACCGTTGGACGATGATGAGGAGGAAGACATCATCGATCCTAACGATGGCCGCGAAGAGGGTGAAGTAAAGTGGTTCAATACCAACAAAGGCTACGGTTTTATTACCCGCGATAATGGCGAAGATGTGTTTGTACACTTCCGTGCCATTCGTGGTCGTGGCCCGCGTATGTTGGCAGAAGGCCAAATCGTGCGTTATCACGTGATTAAAAATGAGCGTGGTTTGCAGGCCGACGATGTCAGTATTATTGAGTGAGCCCAACGGCTAGTTAAATTGATCGTTGGATAGTAACGACCCCGCTTCGGCGGGGTCGTTTACGTTTAAAGCGCTCGATTAACGCCCTGAATCGGGCCACTCTATTGCCCCTTCTTTGCCACCGGGCAACACTTGCCAGAAGCGGTCAGGGTCATCACCGGGGTGCCAGCCACCCAGTGAGCAACGTATTTCGGTTTGCAACGCTTCCGCGGCCTGCTGGGCACACTCCTGGTCGGTCATCCACGGCGTGTGGTTGCTATCAAACCATAGGCTGGCAAAGCCATCAGCGGCTTTGTCTACCAGCAATACCGGCACGCAGTCACCCTGGTATTGGCCGCGGGTTTGCCATTTACCTTTGCCTGCGGGGCTCAGCGGTGGCGCGATTAGTGCGCTTTTCAACCACTCATTGAGCGCATCAAGCGACACGCTGGCTAGGTAAATCTCTATATCGGGGTAACGCTCCATCATAGGTTTACCTCACCGGAGGAGAGTAGCGCTTGCAGCGTCGCTTCGTAAATCCGGCTTAAGTCGTCCAGATCGCTGGCGCGAACGCGCTCATTGACCTTGTGGATGGTGTCGTTGAGCGGGCCTAGCTCGACCACTTGAGCGCCAAGGGTGGCGATAAAGCGGCCATCCGAGGTGCCGCCGCTGGTAGAGAGCGCCGGGCGCTCGTCGGTCACCGCTTCAACGCCTTTAATGGCGGCGTCAACCAGCGCGCCTTCCGCGGTTAAAAACGGCTCGCCGTTGAGCGTCCAGTCTATCTGATATTCCAATCCATGCTGGTCGAGAATGGTTTCCGTGCGCGCTTTGAGCTCATCAGAGGTCACCTCGGTGGAGAAGCGAAAGTTAAACACCACTTCCACGTCGCCAGGGATCACGTTGGTCGCCCCGGTGCCTGCGCGCAGATTGGAAATCTGAAAGCTGGTGGCGGGAAAAAAGTCGTTGCCCGCGTCCCAGTGCTCGTTGACCAGCGCATCCAGCGCTGGCATGGCCTGGTGGATGGGATTGCGCGCTAAATGCGGATAGGCCACGTGACCCTGCACGCCTTTAATGTGCAGCGTGGCGCCCAGTGAGCCGCGACGACCGTTTTTGATCACATCGCCCAGGCGCGTGGTCGAGGATGGTTCGCCGACAATGCAGTAGTCGAGCCGTTCATTACGCTCGCGCAGGTGCTCGACCACCGCGCGGGTGCCGTCGACTGCCGGGCCTTCTTCATCGGAGGTGATCAGAAAAGCAATACGGCCATCGTGATTCGGGTGGTTGGCCACAAAGCGCTCAACGGCGGTCAGCATTGAGGCTAAGCTGCCTTTCATATCCGCCGCGCCACGTCCGCACAGCATGCCCTCATCATCAATGCAGGGCTCAAACGGTGGGTACTGCCAGTTGGTATAGGGGCCGCTGGGCACCACGTCGGTGTGGCCGGCAAAGGCCACCACCGGGCCGTGATGGCCGCGAACCGCCCAGAAATTCTTTACGTCGCCAAACGGTAGCCGCTCAATATGAAAACCGAGCGCTGCTAAGCGCTCGATCATGAGTTCCTGGCAGCCCTCGTCGTCCGGCGTTACCGAGGCCCGGCTGAGCAGCTCAAAGGCGAGCGTGAGCGTCGGCGACAGTCCTTCAGGTTCAGTTGTGGGCATGCAGCGCCTCGTTCAGGGCGATAGCACTTTTATTGGTCAAGCACTCAATGCGGCCATTCTGGGAGTTGCGGCGCCATAGCTGATCGTCTTGCCCGGCCAGCTCGCGGGCGGCAACGGTGTTCACTTCCTGGCCCTGATCATCCAGTAAGGTCACTTTGGAGCCAGCGGTGATATACAGCCCTGCTTCTACCGTGCAGCGGTCACCCAGGGGAATGCCGATGCCCGCGTTGGCGCCGATCAAGCAGCCTTCTCCGACCTTAATGACGATATTGCCACCGCCGGAGAGAGTGCCCATGGTGGAGCAGCCGCCGCCCAAGTCGGATCCTTTGCCGACCATCACGCCGGCTGAGATGCGGCCTTCGATCATGCCGGGGCCTTCGGCGCCCGCATTGAAGTTGACAAAGCCTTCGTGCATGACGGTAGTGCCTTCGCCTAGGTAAGCGCCCAGACGTACGCGGGCGGTGTCGGCAATGCGGATACCGGTAGGCACTACGTAGTCAGTCATTTTGGGGAATTTATCGACACAGTCGACGGACAGCGCGCGGCCCGCCATACGTGCCTTCAAGCGGCGCGTAGGCAGCTCTTCAATGTCGATGGCGCCTTCGTTGGTCCAGGCAATATTGCGCAGCAGGCCAAACATGCCGGTGAGATCAAGACCGTGAGGTTTGACCAAGCGGTGGGACAGCAGATGCAGCTTTAAATACACCTCTGGCGCGGTTTGTGGCGCTTCGTCGCTCTCTAGGAACATCGCGACCAGGGGGCGCTGGCTGGCAGAGAGCGCTTCGGCAAGCTCTGCCTGGGCGGAGTGCCCCGCGGCTTCTAACGCTTTAGCCAGGCGTGTGCAGTCTTCGGGCAAAAAGCTGATGGCGGCGTTGCCTTGGGGGGCGTCCAGAGCTTGTTTGGCGGCTTCCACCAGGCTGGCGGGTGGGTTGAGCAGCGGCGCCGGGTAGTAGATTTCCAGCCAGTCGCCCTGGGTGTTTTGGGTGCCGATTCCAAGCGCAAAGCTCAGCATAAGAAGGTGTCCTGTAGTGATAAATAGTGAAGAAAAGCAGGCAAAGCCAAGGTGCCTAGTTGCTTACGTGCTTAGTTTCTCAAGTATCTAGTTGCTGAAGCACTTAGCCACTTGAGTACTTAGCCGAGCTTGTCGTAATCGCCCTCGCGGTAGCCGACTAAGATAGTGGAGTCGTCTACTTCGAGCAGCGGCCGCTTCAGCAGTGTGGGGTATTTCATCAGTAGCTGGCGGGCCGAGTTGGCGTCGTAATCTTTTTCCTCATCGGAAAGTTCGCGCCAGGTTTTGCTACGTTTGTTAATGACTTCCACAAGCGGCACGCGATGTAAAATGTGTTCTAGTAGCGCAGCAGATAGACCATCTTTGCGCAGATCGTGGGTTTTATACAGCAGCGCTTTCTCATCCAACGCTTTACGCGCTTTGCGGCAGGTATCGCAGTTATCGATGATATACAGCGTCAGCATACGACCTCCTGAGAATGTTGAACCAGAGAATGTGGAATAAGTTAACCGCGCTCGATGAGATGGCGAATTCGTTGGGCGGCTTCAAGGGTGGGCGCTAGCTCAGCCACCAGCGCTAGGCGCAAACGCCCTGCGCCGGGGTTAACGCCATTTTCACCCCTGCGTCCCATTAGGCTGCCGGGCAGTACGCTAACGTGCTGTTCGGCAAACAGCCTCTGCGTGAAGGCGATATCGTCGCCACCGGGCACCGCAGGCCATAGGTAAAAGCTAGCTTGTGGCGCGGGAAAATCCATGACTGGGGCAAGCACCTGGGTGACCGCGCTAAATTTTTCGCGGTAGGCGTCGCGGTTGGCGCGTACGTGCTGCTCGTCCTGCCAGGCGGCGATAGAGGCGTGCTGCAACGGCAGCGACATGGCACAGCCATGGTAAGTGCGGTAGCGCTTAAACGGAGTGAGCAGTGTCGCATCCCCCGCGACAAAGCCCGAGCGCAGGCCCGGCAAGTTGGAGCGCTTGGAGAGCGAGTGAAACACCACGCAGCGCCGGTAGTCATCACGACCCAGCTCGGCACAGGCTTGCAGCAGCCCCGGTGGTGGAGCTGTTTCGTCGAGGTAGAGTTCCGAGTAGCACTCGTCCGAGGCGATAATAAAGTCGTGTTTGTCGGCGAGGGCAATCAGCTGCTTAAATTCATCAAGGGGCGTGACCGCGCCGGTGGGGTTGCCCGGCGAGCAGATAAAGACGATTTGCACATCGCGCCACGTAGCGGCAGGCACGGCGCTAACGTCGGGCCGAAAATTATTCTCAACGGTACAGTCTAAATAGAGCGGCTCGCCGCCTGCCAGCAGCGTCGCACCTTCGTAGATTTGATAAAACGGATTGGGCACCGCGACTTTCGCCGGGCGGGTGCGATCCAGCGCCGCCTGCACAAAGGCAAAAATGGCTTCCCGAGTGCCGTTAACGGGCACCACGTGCCGTTCGCTGTCGAGTTCGCGCAGTTGAAAGCGTTGGCTTGCCCAGTTGGCGATGGTTTGGCGGAGCGCTGGCAGGCCATTGGTCGCGGGATAACGGGCCATTTCCAGCTGGTGCGCCACCAGCGCTTCAAGCGCCGCAGGAAAGGGCGCGTGCTGGGGTTCGCCAATGGTCAGCGGAATATGCGCCAAGTCAGCTGGGGGCGTTAATGCGGCCTTCAGCGCGGCCAGCTTTTCAAACGGGTAAGGATGCAGGGCGTCGAGGTCGGCGTTCATGATGTGTCCGTTGATGGCTGGCGGCGTAAACCGTCAATTATAGGCAAGGCCCGGTGCAGGCTCAAACCTAACGAGGGTGTGATTTTGCAATGAATACTTTTACAGACACTCGATAGACGGGAGCGAGGGTAGGTTGGAGCGAGGGTCTTTCGCCATGGATGGCGAAAGTAGCGCCCATGGAGGGGTTCACAGCGCCCTCGCGGAAACCTACCCTCGCCTCCAGGCTTGGCACTACAATCTCTGCATCAGCCTCGGGGTTCGGTGAATTATCTTTTAAACGCCCAACACTTCAATCAGACGTTCGCGCAGCTGCTGCTGGCGCTCGGGGTCAGTCAGCGGTTCGCCTGCCTTGGTGGTGATGAAAAAGACGTCCTCTACCCGCTCGCCCAGGGTGGCGATTTTTGCCGCCGAAAGCGAGATATCCTGCTCCATAAAAATCCGTCCCACCCGGGCCAGCAGGCCGGGGCGGTCGGGAGCCGTTAGCTCCAGCAGCGTGCGCTCATTGGCCGGATCCTGCTCAATCAGCACCTCCGTGGGTACCTTGAAATGCTTGAGCTGGCGCGGCGTGTGGCGGGTGACGATATCCGGGTAGTCATCAGGGTCATCAAGCTCTTCCACCAGGTGTCGGCGCATCTCTTCGATGTGGCCTGGGTCACGTATAGGCTGACCATGGCTGTCGAGCACGATAAAGGTGTTGAGCGTCCAATCGTTGTGGGAGGTCGCAATGCGCGCATCGTGAATCGACAGGCCCAACTGCTCCATGGCAGCGGCGGTGGCAGCGAAAAGGTCGTCCACCGAACGGGTGTGGATAAACACTTTGGTGCCGCCTTCGGACATGTCCGCAGTAGGCGCGCTGATCAGCACCAGCGGCAGCGGCGACTGGTTGTGATTGAGAATGCCCTGGGTCTGCCAAACGATTTCGCTGGGGGCGTACTGCAGGAAGTAGTCTTCCCCTAGCGATTCCCAAAGATGATCGATTTGCTCACGATTAACGCCGATGGTTTGCAGCAAAGAGCGTGCTTCGGTGCGCGTTTCCCGCACCCAGTCGTCGCGGTCGGGCGGATTATTCAGGCCGCGGCGCAGGGCACGCTTGGTTTCGGCGTACAGCTGGCGTAGCAGCGACGCCCGCCAGCCGTTCCACAGTGTGGGGTTGGTGGCATTGATGTCGGCCACGGTGAGCACGTAAAGGTAGTCCAGGCGCGTTTCGTTACGCACGATCAAGGCAAAATCACGAATCACATCGGGGTCGCTGATATCGCGCTTTTGCGCCGTCATCGACATCAATAGATGGTGCTCAACCAGCCAACTGACCAGGTTCGTGTCGTGGGGCGAGACGTGGTGGCGCTGACAAAAATGCTCAACGTCCCGGGCGCCGATTTCCGAGTGGTCGCCGCCGCGGCCCTTGCCAATGTCGTGAAACAGCCCGGCGATCCACAACAGGTCGAGCTTGGGCAACTGCTGCATCAATGCCACCGCCACTGGAAAGTCACCCTTCGCTTCCGGTTTGCGAAAATTGTGCAGAAATTTGAGCAGCAGCAGGGTGTGGGCATCGACCGTGTAAATGTGGAAAAGGTCGTGCTGCATCAGCCCTATGGCGCGGCCAAATTCGGGCAGGTATTTGCCCAGAATCCCGTAGCGGTTCATGCGCCGCAACTGGCGGGGCACATTGCCGGGGGCGCGCAGAATAGCCATAAAGAGCCGCTGGTGGCGCGGGTCTTCCCGGTAGTGGTCGTCAATCTGGTGGCGATGATCGCGAATTAGTCGGATGGTATCGGCACGCACTCCTTCGATTTCGGGGTGCTTGGCCATCAGTAGGAATAGCTCCAGCATCGCCGCGGGGCGTTCACGGAAAAGTGTCCGCGAGCGAACCTGGATATAGCCGCCTTTGGTCTCGAAGCGCTCGTTGAGTTTGACGGTTTCCAGCGCTTCTTTGCCGCGCAGGATGACCTCGTCAAAGTGCTGCAGCAGCATATCGTTGAGTCCCGCCAGCGCGGTGACGTGCCGGTAATAGCGCTTCATGAACTGCTCAACCGCCAGACGTTCCGGCGTATCGCGAAAGCCAAACATTTCGGCGATGGTGCGCTGGTGGTCAAACAGCAGGCGGTCTTCGGCGCGGTCGGTAAGCATATGCAGGGCATAGCGCACCTGCCACAAGAACGCCTGCCCCTGGCTTAAAATGCGCAGTTCGGCGTCGTTCATAAAGCCGTTGGCGACGATATCGGTGTACTGTTCGGTACCGAAGTGGCGCTTGGCCACCCAGCCGATCATCTGGATGTCGCGCAGCCCGCCGGGGGAGCTTTTGAGGTTCGGTTCTAAGTGGTACTCGGAGTTGTTGTAGCGGTAGTGGCGCGAAATCTGCTCCTGCCACTTGGCTTCAAAAAAGCGATCGGCGGGCCAAATATGCTCGGCGCTGAGGCGTTCGCGCATCGCTTCGCGCAGGCTTTCTGGCCCCGCAATCAGGCGAGACTCGAGCAGGTTGGTAATCACCGTGACATCCGCTTCGGCTTCCCGCTCGCAGTCGCTAAGCGAGCGAACGCTATGACCAATTTCCAGGCCAATATCCCACAAGAAGGTGATAAAGGCGGTCAGCGGTTCACGATAGGCGGTGTCATCGTCCTGCTCCAATAGCAGCAGCAGATCGATATCCGAGTGGGGGTGTAGCTCACCACGGCCATAACCGCCTACCGCCACCAGCGCAATTCCATCATCGGGCCACTCGTGCTGCGCCCAGGCAATCGCCAGCAGCTGATCCAGGTACCAGGCGCGGCCGCGCACAAGGTCGCGAATGTCTGCACCGGCGCGAAACTGGTCGTCCAGGCGCGCTTGTAGCTCGCGCAGCGCGGCCTTGAAGGGAGCAACTGGCGAGCGAGATCCGGCAAGCTCAGTGCGGAAAAGATCCAGGTCGTAAAGCGTGGTGTCCGGCTCAAACCGGTGGTGGTGTAGTAGCATCAGTTGGGTAGAAAACTGAAGTCTTCATCGCCACGCGCGGTCAGTACTTCTACACCGCCCTCGGTCACCAGCAGCGTATGTTCCCACTGCGCTGAAAGGCTGCGATCTTTGGTAACGGCGGTCCAGCCATCGCGTAGCACCTTGGTTTTATACCCGCCGACGTTAATCATCGGCTCGATGGTAAAGCACATGCCTGCGGCGAGCTTAATGTCGGCATCCGGTGCGTAGCCGTCGTAGTGTAAAAACTGCGGCTCTTCGTGGAATTCGGCGCCGATGCCGTGGCCGCAGAAGTCGCGCACGACGGAGTAGCCGTTGCTTTCGGCATGTTTTTGAATCACGCGGGCAAGCTCTGAGAGACGCACGCCTGGCTTCACCAGCTCGATGCTTTTATACAGGCACTCCTGAGTAATGCGACACAGCCGTTCGCCCTGAATCGTCTCTCCCACTACGAACATCACGCTGGAGTCGCCGTGATAGCCGTCGGTGGTCTTAACGGTGATATCCAGGTTCATGATATCGCCATTTTTGAGCTTCTTGGCGTCGTCGGGGATGCCGTGGCACACCACATGGTTGATCGACGTGCAGGTCGCCTTGGGAAAACCATGGTAGTTCAGCGGTGCAGGGGTCGAGCCCAGCTCGTTAACAATATACTCATGGCAGAGACGGTCAATTTCCCCCGTGCTAATGCCTGCCTGGATATGGGGGGTGATCATTTCAATCACGCTAGCCGCTTGGCGCCCGGCTTCGCGCATGTGTTCGATTTCAGAAGGCGTCTTGATAGGAACGTTCATGAATGCTCGATATGAATGCAGAATGGAAAATTGAATGGCGCAATTTAAGACCGTCAAACGGGGTGCGACTTCATCTTGGCAATGATCTATGGTATAAAGCCGCGCGCTTTCCTGCAATCGTGATTCCGAGCTTCTTGGCTGGGAAGTACGCAGTAGGGCAGGGCGATGAATCCGCAGCGTGCTCGACTTACGGGCGCAATGCTTACTATCAAGCCTTAAAAACACACATGCACCGGCACATGGTCCCGGGTGCCGCTGGCAGCGTCTAACGTGGTCAACGGTCGGATCCATGGGGTGCGTGGAGGCCTAACCCGAGTTTTAGGAGTTCTACCATGTCTCACGTTAATATGCGTGACCTGCTTAAAGCAGGTGCTCACTTCGGCCACCAGACCAAGTACTGGAACCCGAAGATGAGCAAATTTATCTTCGGCGCGCGCAACAAGATTCACATCATCAACCTTGAGCACACCCTTCCGGCGCTGAACGAAGCGATCGATGTGGTCGAGAAGATGGCGGCATCCAACAACAAAATTTTGTTTGTTGGCACCAAGCGCAGCGCTAGCAAGGTAATTAAAGAAGAAGCTAACCGTGCTGGTCAGCCTTTCGTCAACCATCGCTGGTTGGGCGGCATGTTGACTAACTTCAAGACCATCCGTCAGTCCATTAAGCGTCTGCGTGATCTTGAAACCATGCGCGAAGACGGCACGTTCGAGAAGCTGACCAAGAAAGAAGTCTTGATGGCGACTCGCGAGCAGGACAAGCTTGAGCGTTCTATCGGCGGTATCAAGAACATGGGTGGCCTACCGGACGCACTGTTCGTGATCGACGTTGACCACGAGCGCATCGCGATCAACGAAGCCAACAAGCTGGGCATCCCGGTTATCGGCGTGGTGGATACTAACTCCAACCCTGATGGCGTTGACTACGTAATTCCCGGCAACGATGACTCTATCCGCGCTATCCAGATCTACGTAAAAGCGATTGCGGATGCGTGTGGCCGTGCCAAAGAAGCCAACGCTCAAGAGTTTGTTGAAGTGACCGAAGAGGCCGCTGCAGCTGAAGACAACACTGCCGCCGAGTAATCGCAGCAGTGGGTGCGGTGAGCAGGTGTGCCGCATCAAGATAAAGGGGGCTTTGCCCCCTTTTTCCCGCTACAGATGAACTGTCTGAGCGGACGAATTTGCCGGCACTCAATACCGGCCCCGCAATACAGAGAGACATAGGGCAGCGTGATACATGATGGTCATTTATCATGCCTATACTCTGTGTTGCGTCTAACTCTCATAGAACCATTTCAGAGGTGAATTCTCATGGCAGCTATCAGCGCCTCTCAGGTCAAGGAACTTCGCGAACGTACCGGTCTCGGCATGATGGAGTGTAAAAAAGCACTCACCGAAGCCGACGGTGATATCGAAGTTGCGATTGAAAACCTGCGCAAAAGCTCCGGCCTAAAAGCAGCGAAGAAAGCCGATCGTATCGCCGCAGAAGGTGTAGTGGTTACGCGTGTAGCGGAAGACGGCAGCTACGGCGTAATGGTTGAAATCAACTCCGAGACCGACTTTGTTGCTCGTGATGACAACTTCATCGCGTTTGCTGACAAAATCGCCGGTGCTTTCTTCACCGCGAAAAGCGAAGATGTTGCCGCCGTTATGGCTGGCGAACTGGAAACTGCCCGCGAGCAGTTGGTTCAGAAAATCGGTGAGAATATCGGTGTGCGTCGTGCCATCGTAGTGAACGCTGTTGACGGTGGTCTGGTAGGCGAGTACGTCCACGGTGGCCGCATTGGCGTTCTGACCGTGCTAACAGGCGGCAATTCGCAAGTCGCGAAAGACGTTGCAATGCACGTGGCGGCGATCAACCCTGCGGTTGCGCATCCTGCCGATATGCCCCAAGAGCAGTTGGATCAGGAAAAAGCGATTATTCTGGCGCAGCCGGATATGGCCGGTAAGCCGGAGCAGATCGCAGAGAAAATGGTTCAGGGCCGCTTGAAAAAGTACTTGGCAGAAAACAGCCTGACCGAGCAGCCGTTTGTTAAAGACCCGAACCAGACTGTGGCTGAGTACGTGAAAGCCGCAGGCGGCGAAGTGGTAAGCTTCACACGCTTTGAAGTTGGTGAAGGTATCGAGAAAGAAGAAGTCGACTTCGCTAAAGAAGTTATGGAACAGGCTGGCCGTCGCTGAGGTCAGAGGTTTCAGAAAAAAGATGGCGTGCGCGTGAGCGCACGCCTTCGCGTATCCGGCCCCTGTATAACCGGTGTTAGTTAGCCGACCCTGATAACGGGTTTATACAGCGGGGCTGCCCCGCCTGCCTGTTTACAGGTCTGCCTCAGGAGAGATGCCATGTCGCGTGATGTTCAAGAACCTACCCCCCATGTAGCACCCAGCAAGGCTGAGGGTTCGAAGTCAAAATACAAACGTATTTTGCTCAAGCTTTCTGGCGAAGCGCTGATGGGTGAACACGATTTTGGTATTGACCCTAAAGTGCTTGACCGGATGGCGTTGGAGATCGGCCAGCTCGTCGGTATTGGGGTACAGGTAGGCATCGTGATTGGCGGTGGTAACTTGTTTCGCGGTGCGGCGCTCAATGAGGCTGGCATGGATCGCGTCACCGGTGACCATATGGGCATGCTGGCGACCGTAATGAATGCGCTGGCAATGCGTGATGCGCTAGAGCGCTCCAATATCCGCTCGCGCGTGATGTCGGCTATCCCAATGAGCGGCGTTGTAGAGCACTACGACCGTCGCACGGCCATTCGCTACTTAACCTCCGGGGACGTAGTGCTGTTCTCTGCAGGCACAGGCAACCCCTTCTTCACCACCGATTCTGCAGCTTGTTTGCGCGGCATTGAGGTGGACGCCGACGTAGTGATCAAGGCGACCAAAGTCGATGGCGTCTACAATAAAGACCCGGTAAAACATCCGGATGCGGTGAAGTACGACCAGCTCTCTTACGACGACGCCCTGGATCAAAAATTGGGCGTTATGGATTTGACCGCTATCTGCCTGGTACGTGACCATAATATGCCGGTGCGGGTATTTGATATGAATAAGCCTGGCGCCCTACTGAATATGGTCGTAGGGGGCAAGGAAGGCACGCTGATATACAGAGGGTAATGACGTGATCAACGATATTAAGAAAGATGCCGATTCGCGCATGCAAAAAAGCGTTGAGGCGCTGCATAGCAACTTCAATAAAATTCGTACCGGTCGTGCTCACCCGAGCATTTTAGACGCCGTTACCGTGGACTATTACGGCAGCCAGGTACCGCTTAGCCAAGTGGCATCGGTCAACGTTGAGGACGCTCGCACGCTGACGATTGCGCCGTGGGAGCAGGGCATGGTGCAGAAGATCGAAAAGGCCATCATGACCTCTGATCTTGGCTTGAACCCGGCCAGTGCAGGCAACGTGATCCGTGTGCCAATGCCGATGCTCACCGAAGAGACCCGCAAAGGTTATATCAAGCAGGCGCGTAGCGAAGCTGAAAACGCTCGCGTTGCCGTGCGTAACGTACGTCGTGATGCTAACGGTGATTTCAAGTCGTTGTTAAAAGATAAAGAGATTACCGAAGACGATCAGCGTGAAGGCGAAGATGCGATTCAAAAGCTGACCGACAAGTATATTGCTGAGATCGATAAAGCGCTGACTGCAAAAGAGCAGGATCTCATGCAGGTATAAACCTGTGCTTTATTCAGCCGCGGGCAGCTTTGGCTGCCCGTTTTGCCACACTCTGGCTGGTTTTTTTATGACTGACCTTTGGTGCGAGAATCCATGACGTCACCGCAGCTTCCTGAAAAACAGCCGGACGACGCCAGCGCGTCTTCTCTGGCCGGGGAGGCCCCGCCGTCTCACGTTGCCATCATTATGGATGGCAATAACCGCTGGGCGCGCGCGCGCGGGCTTTCGGGGGTGCGTGGGCACCGGGCTGGGGTGGAAACCGTTCGTGCGGTGATTCAGCGAGCCGCCGAGCGCGAGGTGCAAACCCTCAGCCTGTTTGCTTTCTCCAGCGAAAACTGGAAGCGTCCGGCCGCAGAGGTCAACGCCTTGATGGAGCTGTTTTTGATGGCGCTTAAGCGTGAAGTCAAAAAGCTCAATGAGCGTAATGTGCGCCTCTCGATCATTGGCGAACAGCGGGGTTTTTCCCACGCCATCCAAAAGCATATTCAGCGTGCTGAAGCGTTAACCGCGGACAATACAGGGATGCATCTGGTGATTGCCGCCAACTATGGGGGGCAGTGGGATATCGCACGGGCGGCGCGCACCTTAGCCGAGCAGGTGGCGGCTGGGGAGTTATCGCCTGAGCAAATCGATGAAGCGTGCTTCGACACTGCAATGGGGACTGATGACGTGCCGCCGGTGGATCTGTGTATACGTACCAGTGGTGAGCAGCGGCTATCCAACTTTATGCTTTGGCAGTTGGCCTATGCTGAGCTGCACTTTTCCCCGCTGCTATGGCCCGATTTCGGTGCGGATGCGTTTGATGCAGCATTAAACGACTTCTGCCAGCGCCGTCGTCGCTTTGGCATGACGGACGAACAAATAGAGGCGCAGGGTGCTTAAACAGCGGATTATCACCGCAGCCTGGCTAGCACCCCTGGTGCTGGCTGGCCTGTTTGGTTTAGACGGCGGCGCTTTTGCGCTATTTACGGCGTTGATGGTGCTACTCGCCACTTGGGAGTGGGCCAATCTGGCGGGCGTTACCCGTACGGCACAGCGTGCTCAGCTAGTGGCCGTGATGGCGGTGTTGATGCTGGTCATGTGGCTGGCCGGAGCCGCCACCTCAATATGGCCGCTTTGGTTCTCTGCTGCCGGTTGGCTGGTGAATCTCTACTGGGTAACCCGCTACCCTGCGGCGGGTGAGCAGTGGCAGTCCACCGTGCGGCGCCTGGCGATGGGCCTGTGGGTGCTATTGCCCTGCTGGGTGGGCTTTAACGTTCTGCGTGACATCGGTATGGCTTGGCTGCTGTTTGTGCTGCTGCTGGTTTGGTGCGCGGATATCGGCGCCTACTTTGTGGGGCGACACTGGGGCAAGCGCAAATTGGCTCCCCACGTGAGCCCTGGCAAATCATGGGAGGGCGTATACGGCGGCTTAGCGGCGACCACTATTCTGGCTATTCTCTTTGCGCTGTGGTTGCCGCTGGGCCTGGTGGGTGGAATTACCCTGATACTCATCACCGCCGTGGTCACTTTGGCCTCTGTGCTAGGGGATCTACTGGAAAGCATGCTCAAGCGCCATCGTAATATCAAAGATTCGAGCCAGTTGCTGCCCGGCCATGGCGGTGTGCTGGATCGCATTGATAGCCTCACCGCGGCGATACCGCTGTTTGCACTGTTCTATGTGGAAGTACTGGTTGAGGTGTTTGCTCGGGTGCCGCCGCTATGAGCCAACTCGCTAATAGGCAACGTGTGACCGTGCTTGGCTCGACAGGCTCTGTGGGCACTAGCACGCTGGATGTGATTAGTCGCCACCCAGACCGCTATTGCGTGCATGCCCTGACCGCGCACACCTCAAAAGAGGCTCTGCTAGCGCAGTGCTTGGCGCATCGCCCTGCGGTCGCCGTGTTGGATAATGAGGCCGATGCCGCTTGGCTGCGCCAAGAGCTTAAGCGGGCTGGGCAGTCAACTGACGTGAGCGCAGGCCCAGAGGCGCTGTGCGATGTTGCCCGGGACGCCAGCGTCGACTGCGTAATGGCGGCCATTGTCGGCTCGGCGGGCTTACTGCCTGCCCTAGCCGCTGCGGAAGCAGGCAAGCGCGTGTTACTGGCCAATAAGGAGGCGCTGGTGATGAGCGGCGCGCTGTTTATGGAGGCCGTTTCCCGCTCTGGCGCAACATTACTACCGATTGATTCCGAACATAATGCCATTTACCAGTGTCTACCTGCGGAGCACCGCGGCGGACTTGCCAAGCACGGCGTTCGTCAACTGCTGCTAACGGCCTCTGGCGGGCCGTTTCGTACCTGGAGCCAGGCGGAAATCAATAATGTCACTCCCGAACAGGCCTGCGCTCACCCGAACTGGTCAATGGGACGTAAAATATCGGTGGATAGCGCCACACTGATGAATAAAGGGCTAGAGCTTATTGAAGCCTGCTGGCTGTTTGATGCCACGCCCGAACAAATCCAGGTGGTGGTGCACCCTCAAAGCGTGATTCACTCCATGGCGGCGTATCAAGATGGTTCGGTGATTGCACAGTTGGGTAATCCTGATATGCGCATCCCCATCGCCTACGGGCTAGCGTGGCCGGAGCGCATTGATGCCGGGGTTGAGACACTGGATCTTTTTCAGGTGGCGCGGCTTGATTTTGAAGCCCCCGATGAAACTCGCTTCCCCTGTTTAGGGCTTGCCCGTGAAGCGATGCGGCAAGGTGGCATGGCACCCGTTGTGCTCAACGCTGCCAATGAGGTTGCAGTTGAAGCATTCCTACAGCGTCGAATCGGCTTTACAGCCATTGGGCAACTGGTCGCCGACGTCTTGTCGCGCCCCTATCAAGGCCGTGTTGATAGCCTTGATAGCGTATTAGCAACGGATCAGTGGGCGCGACAGCAGGCGCTGGAACTGGTAACAAAATGATACGCTTAAGCATTCGCTGGGCTGGTCGTTAGAGCGGGGCATTAAGGAGTTCAGTGTGGGCCTTATACAGAATATTTTAGCGGTCATTGTGGTGTTGGGCCTGTTAGTGACCTTCCACGAGTTTGGCCATTTTTGGGTGGCGAGGCGCTGTGGGGTCAAAGTGCTACGGTTTTCTGTAGGCTTTGGTAAGCCGCTATGGTCGCGGGTTGACCGCCACGGCACCGAGTTCGCGATAGCCGCCATTCCGCTGGGTGGCTATGTCAAAATGCTCGATGAGCGTGAGGCGCCGGTTCCGGAAGAGCAGCTTGATCAGGCATTTAACCGCAAAACCGTGTGGCAGCGCATTGCGATTGTGGCGGCAGGGCCAATCGCCAACTTCTTGTTAGCGATTGTGGCTTACTGGGCACTGTTCGTGGCGGGTACCACGGTGGTGTCGCCAATGGTAGGTAGCGTTGCGCCTGACTCGCCCGCCGCCGAAGCCGGACTTGCCAATGGCGATGAAATTGTCGCCATTCAGGGCGATGAGATGCGCTCTTGGGAAGATGTTAACCTCAAACTGGTATCGATTATTGGTTTCAGCGGTGAGCTGGATATAGACGCCCGCCCCGAAGGCGCGAGCGACCCTCAACGTTTTGGCTTATCGGTGACTGATTATTTGGTTCGCCAAGATCCGCCACAGCCGCTGCAATCGCTGGGTATTACTCCTTGGCAGCCGGAATTTCCGGCCGTTTTAGGCCAAGTAGTGAGCGGAGAGGCCGCCGAGCAAGCAGGCCTTGAGGCGGGCGATAGGATGGTGGCGATTAATGGCGAACCAGTGGATGATTGGATGCACTTCGTTAATATGGTGCGAGGTAATCCAGGTGAAACGCTGCAGCTCACCTATGAACGTAATGGCGAGCAGTCGAGTGTTGATTTAACCCCCGGGCGTAACCGCTTGGACACTGGGGTTGAAATTGGTTATATCGGTGCAGGCGCCGAGCAGGTCGAGTGGCCAGCAGCGTTTCAGCGTGAAATCCGTTACGGCCCTATCGAAGCGGTAGGCCAGGCTGTTTCGCGCACTGGAGAGATGACGCTCTTAACCTTAGATGCCATACGCAAAATGTTTGTCGGGCTTATCTCGCCTTCCAATTTGTCCGGGCCAATCACCATTGCACAGATCTCTGGTGATTCGGCCCGTGCAGGGATGGAAGCGTTTATTGGCTTTCTAGCGTATCTTTCTATCAGCCTTGGGGTACTAAACTTACTACCTATCCCGGTGCTCGATGGTGGCCACTTGCTCTATTATTTTATGGAGGTCGTGCGTGGACGGCCAGTATCCGAAAGAACCCAAGCCGTAGGACTGCGCATTGGGCTTGCCATGGTCGGCACCCTGATGTTGATGGCCCTCTATTTTGATCTGATGCGCCTGTGGTAATGACGCGTGTAGCGCGCAGGATGCCTTGTCATCTGCCTGCACAAATGTATATGGTGCCTTTCTGGAATGATAGGCAGACCAACGCGAGCGAATTGACTGCATGAAAATCAAGACCCTTGGAATGGCGGCACTCTTGCTGGCAGGCGCCAGCGGCGCCCAAGCACAATCCTTTGATGTTTCAGACATTCGAGTGGAAGGACTGCAGCGGGTATCCGCCGCCTCGGTCTTCAATGCATTTCCGGTGAGTGCCAATGAGCGCGTCAGCGAAGAGCAATTAGCTGCTGCTGCCCGTGACTTATTTGCCACAGGGCTATTTGACGATGTCTCCCTGGCACGCGAAGGCGATGTACTGGTTATTCAGGTCGTCGAGCGTCCGACTATTGCGCGGCTACAGATCAGCGGCAACGATCAGATCTCCGAAGAGGACTTGCGCAATGGTTTGCGTGAATCGGGGCTCTCGGAAGGTCAGGTACTGGAGCTCTCTACGCTGGAAGAGATACAGCGCGAGCTGGAAGGCGTCTACCAGTCTCAAGGTCGCTACAGCGCCAGCATCGATACCGAAGTGGAAGAGGTTGATGAGGGCCGGGTACAGGTCAATATCAATATCAACGAAGGCGAAGTGGCCAAGATTCGCCAAATCAATATCGTTGGTAACGAAGCCTTTGATGATGAAACGCTGCGTGGCGTGTTTGAGTTAAATGATCGGCCAGGACGCTTTTTCGGCTGGTTCTCTAGCGACGAGTACTCCCGTGAAGCGCTTTCCGGTGATATTGAGCGGCTGCGCTCGTTCTACCTAGATCGTGGCTACGTCAACTTCGATGTCACCTCGACTCAGGTGTCGATTGGTCCGGAAAAATCCGAAATCTTTATTACACTAAACGTCGATGAAGGCGCCCAGTACCGGGTAGGTGATATTCGTTTCGCGGGTGATCTACAGATCAGCGAAAACGAAGCTCGCCAGTTACTCACCGTTAAAGAGGGAGAGATTTTCTCCCGCGGCGATGTGAATGCCTCCACCGAAGCCCTGCGCCAGCGTTTGGGTGCCGAAGGCTTCGCCTTTGCTGATATTCAAGGCGTGCCTGAAATGGCAGGGGACGGTGAAACGGTCGATCTGGTGATTGCTGTCAATCCCGGTGAACGCGCCTACGTGCGTCGTATCGAGTTCTACGGTAATACGACTACTCAGGATGAAGTACTGCGGCGTGAAATGATTCAGTTGGAGGGCGCACCCGCTTCCACCGAAGCCATTACACAATCGCGTCAGCGCCTTGAACGCCTGGGCTTTTTTAGCCAAGTAGAAGTGGATACCCAGCCTGTACCTGGTGAGCCGGATTTACTCGACGTTACTTATAATGTCGAAGAGCAGCCCTCGGGGTCGGTCTCTGCCAGCGTTGGTTTCTCCCAGAGTGCCGGGGTTATTTACGGTGTCGGCTTGTCACAAAATAACTTCTTGGGTACGGGTAACCGGGTCAATGTAGGGGCTCAGCGCAGCGACACCTTTACCAGTGTGAACTTTGGCTTCACTGATCCCTACTGGACGTTGGATGGCATTTCTCGCGGCTACAATGTTTTTTACCGCGAAACAGATTACGCCGATTCGGATATTTCGACGTTCTCGACGGATGCCTATGGTGCCGGTATCAACTTTGGTTACCCCGTAAGCGAACTGTCGCGTCTTAACTTCGGTGCCAGCGTTGAAGACCTAACGGTGAAAACCTACTTCGACACGGCCTCAGAAATTCGTCGCTATGTGGAAGATCAGGGCGAAGATGCGCAAAGCCTGAAGCTGACCGCTAGTTGGACACGCAACAACCTCAACCGCGGTATTATGCCGACCGATGGTAACTATCAGCGACTGTCGCTGGAAACCGGCGTGCCGGGCAGTGATTCGGAGTACTACAAGCTGCGCGCCCGTGCTCAACAGCTCTTCCCGATTAACGATGACGAGTCCTGGGCGTTCAAATTTACCGGCAATGTCGGCTATGCCGATACGCTGGGCGGCAACGATCCCTTCCCCTTCTATGAAAACTTCTACGCGGGTGGTCTTGGCTCGGTGCGTGGCTTCACGTCGAATACGCTTGGGCAGCGCACCACGCCAGCAACCGAAGGCGGCCGTGACCGCACGCTGGGCGGTAACGTTTCAGTAGAAGGTAGCGCCGAGATCATTTTCCCGCTGCCCTTTGTTGAAGATCAGCGCGCGCTGCAAACATCGCTATTTTTGGATGGCGGTAATACCTTCCTGACCTCTTGCTACGATGTGCTTGCAGAAGACGCAGGGCGTCAGCAGTGTAACTCCGGCGTTGATCTAGGCGATTTGCGCTACAGCGCCGGTATTGGCCTCTCTTGGCTGACACCGGTAGGCCCGCTGACCTTTAGCATTGCTGAGCCATTGAACGATAAGAGCGGTGACGACACTCAGTTCTTCCAGTTCTCATTAGGACAAACGTTCTAAAGGGCAAACGTTCTAATTTTGCTAGACCGCGTGCCATGGTGGCGCGCGCTAGCGTGACCTAAGGAGATAACATGATGCGTAAACTGACAGCGGTGGTATGCCTGTTGGGCGCGATGATTTTGCCCGCTCACGCTGCAGAAGTAGCAGTGTTGGATTGGCGAGCAGCATTGATGAATACCCAGTCCGCACAGGCGTCAATGAGTACTCTGGAAGGGCAAATTGGCAATCAGCAGCGTGAAGCGCAAAACCTGGGTAATGAGTTGCAGCAGCTTCAGCAGCGTTTGCAGAACGAAGGCGAAACGATGGCTCAGTCCCAGCGGGAGTCGCTGATTAGCGAGCTTCAGCAGAAAGGCAGCCGTTTTGAACAGCTTCGCCAGGAAGTAATGCAGGCACAGCAGCGTTCCGAGCAGCAGTTTTTAGAAGGCGCCGAGCCTAAGCTGGAACAAGCGGTAGCAGAAGTGCTGGAACGCCATGGTATTGATGTGCTGGTTGAACCCCAGGGCGTACTGCACTCAGGTGTGGATCTGCCCAATGTGACCGATGAAGTCACCCAGATTTTTGATACCTTGAACTAAATTTAAACGCTAATTGGTGTGGTCAGGCCACACCAACGCTTCCCTGGGCTCCCATGACGCACGCTTCTCATCACTTTACCCTCGCAGACATTGCGCGCCAATTGGGCATTGCCGTCAGCGGTAATGCCCAGCAGCCGATACGCGGCTTGGCGACGCTAAAAGAAGCGCAGCCGGATCAAGTGGCTTTTCTGGCCAATCGTGCCTACCTGAAAGATTTGGCGACGACCAAGGCGGCCGCGGTATTGCTGCACCCTGAGCATGGCAAGCACTGCCCGGTAGCGCGTCTGGAAATCGATAACCCTTACTTGGGCTATGCCAAGCTATCGCAGTTGTTTGACCCACTGCCTGCCCGCGATATCGTCGGTATTCACCCCACCGCCGTCGTGGCGGAAGATGCTCAGCTAGGCGCCGATGTCTGCATTCAAGCTCATGCAGTGATTGAATCAGGCGTGGTGCTGGGCGACCGTGTGGTCATTGGGGCGGGCAGCGTGGTGGGAGCCGATACAATTATCGGCGAAGCAACGCGTCTGCACGCCAATGTCACCCTCTGCCATGGCGTGGTTATCGGTAAACGGGGCATCTTGCAAAGCGGCTGTGTGATTGGCGGCGACGGCTTCGGGTTTGCCCACGATGGCGCTGGCTGGCATAAAATCGCCCAATTGGGGGGCGTAGTGCTTGGCGACGACGTTGAAGTAGGCAGTTGCTCCAGCATCGATCGTGGCGCTTTGGGAGATACGGTGATTGGTGATGACGTCAAAATTGATAGTCAGGTACAAATCGCCCATAACGTCATTATCGGTGACCACAGCGCCTTAGCAGGCTGTGTGGGCATTGCTGGTTCGACCAAGGTCGGTAAGCACTGCATGCTGGGTGGTGGGGTCGGTTTATCCGGTCACCTAACCATTTGCGACGGCGTTCAGGTGACAGGTATGAGCCTTGTCACGAACTCAATCCATGAACCGGGGGTCTACTCATCCGGTACTGGCGCCATGGCTAATGCCCAGTGGCGTAAAAACGCGGTGCGTTTTAAACAGCTTGATGACATCGCTAAGCGCCTGGCTCGATTGGAAAAAAAGCAACGTGAATAGTAACGGCTGCATGACTTTTACCCGCTGCTGGTTTGAGACTAGATAACAGCGGGGTATAATCCACAGCCTTTTAACCAGTGCACGTGCTGGTATTTGCCTGACACTCTTCAGGAGCTGCAGGTTTTTGTTATTTTAGAGGTCGCTACGATGGTTATGGATATCAATGAAATTCGCGAGTACTTGCCCCACCGTTACCCCTTTTTGCTGGTGGATCGAGTAACGCAATTAACCACCGGCGAATCCATCGTTGCGTACAAAAATGTCAGCATTAATGAGCCATTTTTTAACGGCCACTTTCCGCATCACCCGATTATGCCCGGCGTACTGGTGATTGAAGCCCTGGCCCAGGTATGCGGCATTCTCGGTTTTAAAACGGTCAATAAACTGCCTGCCGATGGTTATGTGTACTATCTCGTGGGCAGCGATAAAGTGCGCTTTAAACGCCCGGTAATGCCGGGCGACAAGCTCACCTTAGAGGCCGACGTGATTAGAGGTAAACGGGGTATCTGGAAATTTGCATGCCGTGCCACGGTTGACGGTGAGCTGGCCTGCGAAGCAGAAATTATTTGTGCCGAGAGGAAGGTGGCTTGATACATCCGACTGCACTGGTCGACCCGGCGGCGCGCCTTGCCGACGACGTTGAGGTTGGCCCCTTTAGCATCATTGGCCCCGACGTCACGATCGGCGCGGGCTCCGTGATAGGCCCTCATGTGGTGGTTAAAGGCCCCACCTCGCTAGGCGAACGTACGCGTATCTTTCAGTTTGCCTCGGTAGGTGAAGACTGTCAGGACAAAAAATACGCAGGCGAACCCACGCGGTTAGTGATGGGCGACGATAATGTGGTCCGTGAAGGCGCCACGATTCATCGAGGCACCGTTCAGGATCGCAGCGAAACCACCATTGGTTCGCGCAACCTGTTTATGGCCTACGTGCATGTCGGCCATGACTGCGTGATTGGTAACGACTGCATTTTAGCCAATCAGGTTACCTTGGCGGGCCATGTCACCGTCGGTGATCATGCTATTCTGGGTGGGTTGGCGGCAGTACATCAGTTCTGTCACTTTGGCGATCACGCCATGGCCGGTGGTGGCTCGATTATCACCAAGGACACACCCGCCTATATCATGATTAATGGCAACCCTGCCGAAGCGCGTGGCCTCAACCTGGTGGGCTTAAAGCGCCGCGGCTTTAGCCGCGAAGCAATTAGCGCCTTAACCACCGCCTATAAAATGGTCTATCGCCAGGGACTGACTACAGAGCAGGCGCTTGTCGAAATGCGTAGCCGCTTTGATTTGCCCGAAATCGAGCATTTCGCCGCCTCCATTGAGCGTTCTACCCGCGGCATCACCCGTTAACCCATGCTAATCATTTTATGACCCTGCAACGTGTCTATCTCGTGGCTGGGGAACTCTCCGGCGATATCCTTGGCGCTGGGCTGATGCGTGAACTTAAAGCGCGCCACCCCGGCGTCGAGTTTCGTGGCATCGGCGGGCCGCGCATGCAGGCAGAGGGCATGGAGAGCCGCTTCCCTTTAGAGACCCTCGCGGTGATGGGGTTGGTTGAGGTGCTTAAGCACCTCCCCGAACTGATCCGCGTGCGGCGTACGCTGAAAGCCGAAGCGCTGGCCTGGCAGCCGGATATTATGCTCGGCATCGATGCGCCTGACTTCAATTTAGGCCTGGAACGCCAGCTCCGCGAAGCGGGTATTACTACTGCCCATTACGTAAGCCCTTCCGTATGGGCGTGGCGCCAGGGGCGGGTAAAAGGCATCGCTAAATCGGTGGACGGCATGCTGACACTGCTGCCTTTTGAAGCCGCCTTCTATCGCAAACACCGTGTTCCCGTTGCCTTTGTGGGTCACCCTCTGGCCGACGAAATGCCGCTGGAAAATGACCGTATTGCCACCCGTCAGGCGCTGAAGCTGGCGCCGGATAGCCAGGTGTTAGCGCTGCTGCCCGGCTCCCGGGCCAATGAAATTCGCTTTTTGGGTGACACCTTTCTTAACGCTGCCGAACAGCTCTGCCAGCGCCACCCCACGCTGCAAGTGGTGATTCCTGCAGCCACCGCTGATCGCCGCCGGGAAATCAGCGCACTGCTGGCTAGTTACCCGCTGTTGGTGGAGCGTACTGCGCTTTTGGATGGTCAGGCCCGCGAAGCCATGGTGGCGAGCGATGTGGTGCTGCTGGCCTCGGGTACCGCCGCGCTGGAAGCCATGCTGTGTCACCGCACCATGCTAGTGGCCTACAAAATGGCCCCAGCCACCCACTGGCTGGCTAAGCGAATGGTGAAAACCCAGTGGGTATCTCTGCCCAATTTGATTGCCCAGGAGACGCTGGTGCCCGAGCTGATTCAAGACGCCGCCTCTCCAGAGGCGATTGCCGAGCAGCTCAGCGCTATGTTGGCCGACGAGGCAAGTCGACATGCCTTGGAAACACGCTTTGCCGAGATGCACGCTACGCTCCAGCGTAACGCCAGCCGTCGCGCCGCCGAGGCGATTAACCTGTTGGCCGCGGGTCAGCCGCTGGAGAGTGTTGATGGCCATTGAGCACTGGTTGATCGAGCACAAGGATTTTCCAACGCTGGAAATTGCCTACAGCGGCGAGCGGCTGGCGGGGGTCGATGAAGTAGGCCGAGGGCCGCTGATCGGCAGCGTGGTGGCCGCGGCGGTGATTCTCGACCCCGCTCAGCCGATTGACGGTCTTACCGACTCTAAAAAGTTGACGGCGCGCAGGCGTGAAGCACTGGATACACAAATTCGCGAGCGGGCGCTGGCCTTTGCCGTGGCAGAAGCCAGCGCAGCAGAAGTGGATGCGCTGAATATTTACCACGCCACCCACTTGGCCATGCGTCGAGCCATTGATGCGCTGGCACCGGCGGCGGAATATCTACTCGTGGATGGCAACAAATTACCTGGCCATCTGTTGCCTGGCCAGGCCGTGGTAAAGGGCGATTCACGCCACTGTGCGATTGCCGCGGCGTCGATTTTGGCCAAGGTCGCTCGCGATGCGCAGATGGTCGCCTTGGATGAGTGCTATCCTGAGTATGGTTTTGCGCGCCATAAAGGCTACCCGACCAAAGAGCACCTGACGGCGCTTGCAGCTCACGGGCCACTGGCCGAACATCGTCGTAGCTTCGCGCCTGTGCAGCGTCAGTTGGCGCTGCTTTAACGTATTTTTCTTCACCTAGCGTTTTGCTGAGAGTCTCATGACGGTTCCGTTCGTTCATTTACGTTTGCACAGTGAATATTCCCTGGTCGATGGCTTAGTGAAGCTAAAGTCGCTGGTTAGCACCACGGCTGAACGGGCGATGCCAGCGCTGGCCTTGACCGATGAAACCAACCTGTTCGGCCTGGTGAAGTTCTACAAAGCCGCCCAGGGGGCGGGGTTGAAGCCGATTATTGGCAGCGACTTATGGCTCCATAATCCCCATGACGAGTCCCACCCTTACCGGCTAACGCTGCTGGCGATGAACGATATTGGCTATCGCAACCTGACCGAGTTGATCTCGAAAGGTTGGACGCATGGTCAACGGCAGGGGCGCGCCATTCTCGATAAACAGTGGGTGCTGGAGCAGAGCGAAGGCTTGATTGCGCTTTCCGGCGCGCGGGAGGGTGAGATTGGCCGCCACCTGCTATCTGATCACGAACAGGATGCGCGGGTGCTGCTCGAAGAGTGGCAGGCGGCCTTTCCCGAGCGCTTTTATCTAGAGTTGATTCGCACCGGGCGCCCGCTGGAAGAGGCCTGCGTTCACGCCAGCGTCAAGCTGGCCATTGAAACAGGCACGCCAGTGGTGGCGACCAATGACGTGCGCTTTCTTGAGCGCGAAGATTATTGGGCCCACGAGACCCGCGTCGCCATCGGTGAAGGTAAAGCGCTGGACGACCCACGCCGCGAACGCCGCTACACTGAAGAGCAGTACTTAAAAAGCCCCGACGAGATGGCGGCGCTGTTTGCCGATATCCCCGAAGCGCTGGAAAACAGCGTGATGATCGCCGAGCGCTGCAGCGTGGATGTGCGCCTGGGCGAGATTTTCCTGCCCGAGTTCGGCATTCCCGAAGGGATGACCCAGGATGAGTTCTTCCGCAAAGTATCCCATGACGGTTTAACCGAGCGGTTGGATTTTTTGTTTCCCGCTGAACGCTACCCCCGCGACAGCGAAGAGTACCAGGCGATCGACCAGCGCTACCGCGACCGGCTGGAGTTCGAGCTCAACGTTATTATCCAGATGGGGTTCCCTGGCTACTTCCTGATCGTGATGGACTTCATCCAGTGGGCCAAGGACAACCGCGTACCGGTAGGCCCGGGGCGTGGTTCCGGTGCTGGTTCGCTAGTGGCCTACGCGCAAAAGATCACTGACTTAGACCCGATTGGCTACGACCTGCTGTTCGAGCGCTTTCTTAACCCCGAACGTGTCTCCATGCCCGACTTTGACGTCGACTTCTGCATGGAAAAACGCGACAAGGTGATCGAGTACGTAGCCGAGCGCTACGGGCGCAATGCGGTCTCCCAGATTGTTACTTTTGGCACCATGGCGGCGAAGGCCGTGGTGCGCGACGTCGCCCGTGCCCAAGGCCGTCCGTACTCGCTGGGGGATAAGCTCTCCAAGCTGATTCCCTTTGAAGTAGGCATGACCCTGGCCAAGGCGATTGAGCAGGAACCCGCGCTCAAAGAGTTTATCGGCAACGATGAAGAGGCCGAAGAGATCTGGGAAATGGCGCTCAAGCTTGAGGGCACCACCCGGGGCACCGGCAAGCACGCCGGTGGCGTGGTCATCGCCCCCACCAAACTGACCGATTTCTCACCGCTGCTCTGCGATGAAGATGGCTCCGGCTTGGTGGTACAGTTCGATAAAAACGATATTGAAGAGGCGGGGCTGGTCAAGTTCGACTTCCTGGGCCTGCGGACGCTGACGATTATCGACTGGGCACTAGAGATGGTCGACAAGGTGCGCAGCGTTAACGGCCAGGATCCGCTCAACATCGACAGCATCCCGCTGGACGACGCGCCAACCTTCGAGATGCTCAAGCGCGCTGAAACCACGGCGGTCTTCCAGCTCGAATCCCGCGGCATGAAGGAGCTGATCAAGCGCCTGCTGCCTGACTCCCTGGACGATATGATCGCCCTGGTGGCACTGTTCCGCCCCGGCCCACTGCAGTCGGGCATGGTCGACGACTTTATCAACCGTAAGCACGGCCGGGCCGAAGTCTCTTATCCACACCCGGATTACCAGCACGAGCTGTTGAAACCTGTCTTGGCGCCCACCTACGGCATCATCCTCTACCAAGAGCAGGTCATGCAGATCGCTCAGGTAATGGCAGGCTACAGCCTCGGCCAGGCCGATATGCTGCGCCGTGCCATGGGTAAGAAAAAGCCCGAAGAGATGGCCAAGCAGCGTGACGGCTTTATGGAGGGGTGTGCCGCCAACGGTATCGATAAAGACCTGGCCGGTAACATCTTTGACCTGGTAGAGAAATTCGCCGGTTACGGCTTTAACAAGTCTCACTCGGCTGCCTACGCGCTGGTGTCTTACCAAACTGCGTGGCTGAAAGCCCACTATCCGGGGCCCTTTATGGCCGCCGTTATGTCCACGGAAATGGACAACCTGGATAAAGTGGTGCCGCTGATTGAGGAGTGTCGGAACCTCAAGCTCACCGTAACGCCGCCGAACGTCAACGTCGGTGGTTACAAGTTCACCGTCGATACCGATGCGCGTGTGGTCTATGGGCTAGGCGCAATTCGCGGCGTGGGCGAAGGGCCCATTGGCGCCATTGTCGAAGCCCGCGAGGCAGATGGCCCCTTTAAAGATATCTTCGATTTCTGCCGCCGCATTGATCCCAAGCGGATGAATAAGCGCACCCTGGAGGCGCTGATTCGCTCCGGCGCGCTGGATACCCTAGGCCCCAATCGTGCGGTGCTGTTCGCAGCGATGGAGGACGCGCTAAAAGCCGCTGCCCAAAACCACGCCAATCAGAATCTGGGCATGCTGGATATGTTTGGTGATGCGTTCGCCGCGGCCGATGAAAGTGACGGTGACAGCAACGTTTACGCCGAATACATCAACGCCCGTGAGTGGACCGATCGCGAACGGCTCTCAGGGGAGAAAGATACCCTGGGGCTTTACCTGACAGGGCACCCGATCGACGAGTACGAGCGGGAGCTAAAACGTTTTGTCTCCACGCGGATCAGCGATTTAAAACCTTCTCGCGACCCCCAGCGCGTTGCTGGGCTAGTGGTCGGCGTGCGCACCATGAAGTCAAAGCGTGGTGATACCATGGCGTTTATCACCCTGGATGACCGCACCGGGCGTATTGAAGCTTCGCTGTTTGGGGAGCTATTCGAGCAACTACGCGGTCAGATTGAGGCTGATCAGGTACTCATCGTTGAGGGCGAAGTCTCCAGCGACGAATACTCTGGTGGCCTGCGCCTACGCGGTAAAGACGTTACACCAATGGTGACGGCGCGCATTCGCTACGGCCAAGCCGTGGAACTGGCATTGGACGCGGGGCAGATCAATGGCCGCTTAATTGAAACCCTGCGCGACAGCCTGACGCCGTATCGCGATCAAGAGGGGTTGCCGGTGCGCCTGCAGTACCGCCACCCAGCGGCAGTGGCTTGGCTGGAACTTGCCGATGAGTGGAAAGTCGCACCGAGCGACGACTTACTGCTGGCGCTGCAGGATGTCCAGGGTCAGACAGGCGTACAGCTACGCTATCGATAGCTGACGATACGTCACTAAACTATCGGAAGAGGGCAGGTTGAAGCGAGGGTCTTTCGGCCAGGGCCGGAAAATGTTCCTGACAATTCCGGCATTTCCGCCATCCATGGCGGTCAGATGGCGAAAGTAGCGCCCAAGGATGGGTTCACAGCGCCCTCGCGGAGACCTGCCCTCGTGAGATTGCACTCTGTGCATAAGTGAGCCCACCTTGCGTGGCAGGGTCAGGGTGCGATAATACTTATTTTGATCAGGCTTGTTTTTGACAGGCAGCTTACAGGCAGAGCCGATGAATCCTAATTATCTCGATTTTGAACAGCCGATTGCCGAACTTCAGGCAAAAATTGAGGAGCTGCGTCTAGTCAGCTCCGATAGCCAAGTCAACCTTTCCGACGAGATCGCTCGGCTGGAAGAGAAGAGCCGCAAGCTGACGGAATCGATCTTCAAGGATTTGACTCCCTGGCAGGTTTCCCAGCTATCACGGCACCCTCAGCGTCCCTACACGTTGGACTACCTCGAACACATCTTCACCGACTTTGACGAGCTGCACGGTGATCGCAACTTCGCCGATGATGCCGCGCTGGTAGGTGGCATTGCGCGGTTGAATGATGCACCAGTGATGGTGATTGGCCATCAAAAAGGCCGCGATGTAAAAGAGAAAGTGCGCCGCAACTTCGGTATGCCGCGCCCAGAAGGCTACCGCAAAGCGTGCCGTCTGATGGAGATGGCCGAGCGCTTTAAAATGCCGATCCTGACCTTTATCGATACCCCCGGCGCCTATCCCGGTATCGACGCCGAAGAGCGCGGTCAGTCAGAGGCCATCGCCTATAACCTGGCCGTTATGTCGCGGCTGAAAACACCGATTATCTCCACCGTGGTGGGCGAGGGCGGCTCCGGTGGCGCGCTGGCAATTGGCGTCTGCGACGAACTGCAAATGCTGCAGTATTCGACCTACTCGGTGATCTCACCGGAAGGCTGCGCATCGATCTTATGGAAAAGCGCTGAAAAAGCCTCTGACGCCGCTCAGGCTATGGGCATTACCGCCGAGCGACTGAAAGAGCTGGGTTTCGTCGATTCGCTGATCAAAGAGCCGCTCGGTGGTTCCCACCGTCACCCGCTAACCACTGCTGAGCGGGTCAAAGAGGCGCTTACCGCGAGCTTGGGGCGTCTGCAGTCAATGGACACTGACGCGCTGCTGGAGCGTCGCTACAAGCGTTTAATGAGCTATGGCGCCCCAGCCGCTTAATACGCTGCAACGCTTGCTCAACGACGCCCTGGCGGAAACCCCGCCGGGGCGCTCTATTTGGGTGGCACTCTCAGGTGGTTTGGACTCCTGCCTGCTGCTCGCGTTAGCCGCACGGGCCTGCGAACAAGCAGACCGCCATTTGCGGGCTATCCACATTAACCACGGCCTACAGGCAGCAGCGCAGACGTTCGAGGCGCACTGCCGGGATATGTGTGTGCGTTTGAACGTGCCGCTGACCGTGGTCAATGTGACGGTAGATGCACAAGGTGAAGGCATCGAAGGCGCCGCTCGCAACGCCCGCTATGAGGCTTTTTTGGCCACCATTCCCACTGGCGATACGCTCTGGCTGGCCCAGCACCAGGATGATCAGGCGGAAACCTTTCTGCTCGCCGCTCTGCGCGGCAGCGGGCTACGCGGCCTGGCCGGTATGCCCTATCGCCGGGAGGCCCAAAGTACCACCTTGGTGCGTCCCTGGCTCTCCGTGCACCGAGCTGAACTTGAAGCTGCGGCTGGGCTGCTTGAGTTGCGCTGGTGCGAAGATCCCACCAATCAAGATATTCGCTTTGATCGCAACCGCCTGCGCCATCGAATATTGCCAGCATTGCGCGAGCGCTGGCCCACAGCCGTCGCTGCTTTAGCCAATAGCGCAACCAACGCCGGTGACGCAGATGCGGTGCTTAGCGAGTATTTAGCAGCCGAGCTAAACGAGCTCGTCACCGGAGAAGGGCAGATAGATGCGAGCGCACTTAGTCAGCGCTCCCGTCCCCGCCAGCGGCTGCTGGTGCGTACTCTTTGCCAACAGCAAGGCTTGCCAACACCGCCCCAGAAGCGTTTAGAGAGCCTGCTGGATCAATTGAATGCCAAGGCGGGTGCCGCGGTGTGCGTTGAGTGGCCGGGTGCTCAGGCGCGCCTATGGCGCCAGCGGCTCTATCTGATGGTGCCTTTTGAAGCGTTATCGTCGTGGGAGGTTAGCTGGGATGGTCAAACGCCACTGGAAACGCCTATCGGGCCGCTAGGGTGGCAGGTGGCCTCATTACAAGAGCCGTCTCAACCGCTGAGAGCGACCTGGCGACAAGGTGGGGAGGTTATTCAACTGCCTAAACGAGGGCGGCGCGACCTAAAGCGGTTGCTACAAGAGGCGGATATGCCGCCCTGGGAGCGCCAGCGGCTGGTGGTTATCATGCAGGGTGAGGCGTGTATCGGGGTGGTTTGTCCCCCTGCTCAGCTGTTATGGCAGGCAGAGGGCGTTTGCTTTACACGTCTGACTTCGCCTGCTTAACGATCAGCTTAAAACCGGCGGCTTCCATAAACGCCTGCTCCTGTTCCAGGTCGGTACTCAGCAGGGTGGGTTCATCGCTGGCAGGCAGCGTGATCGTCAAGCTATCGCTGTCAGCGCTTATTTCCGGTAGCGAGGGCGCGGTTTCCGGGCGGGAATGGTTGAGCAAAACGGCTAAACGCAGCAGTCGGGCGAGCTTCTGGGTCGTCTCCTGTTGCGCTTCCGGCAGGGCCTGCCACTCCTTGAGCGGAAATTTACGCCGGTGCGCGCGCACTAAAAACGCCAGTTGGCGCTGTTCAGGGCGTGAAAAACCCGCGAGATCCGAATGCTCCAGCAGGTAGGCGCCGTGGCGATGAAACTGGCTGTGAGAGATCGCCAGGCCGATTTCATGCACGTGGCTAGCCCACTGCAAATAGCGCCCTTGGTCAAGGTTTAGCGACCACGCATGGCGTACCTGCTGAAACAGCCGCTCGGCAGTGTCGGCGACGTTAAGCCCTTGGCGGGTATCAACATCGTAAGTGCGCTGTAGCGACTCCAGGCTTTTCGAGCGCGAGTCTTCGGCGGTATTGCGCCCGGCCATATCGTAGAGCACGCCTTCACGCAGCGCCCCATCGGCAAAACGCATTTGGGTTAAATCAAAGGCTTCAAAAATCGCCCCAAGAATGGCAATCCCCGCCGGGAAAACTTTGGCACGGTCAGCCTTGAGGCCCTCCAGCGCGACTTTATCCAGTTGCTTGCACTTCAGCAGCCGTTCGCGCAGCTTCTTTAAACCGGCGCGAGTGATAACACCCTCGTGGGGCGTATCGCCATAGGCATGCAACACGCTGGCGGCGGCCTTGATCGTGCCGCTGGAGCCGACTGGGTCGTCCCAGCCCAGGCGTTGATAGGGGCGCTGAATGTTGGCGAGCTCTGAAAGAGCGGCGAGCTCGGCGCGGCGCATACGTTTTTCGTTCAACTCGCCGTCGGAGAAGAAGCGTCGGGAAAATGTCACGCAGCCCATGCGCAGGCTCTCCAGCGCTTTGGGCTCAAAAGCTTCACCAATAATGAATTCGGTCGAGCCGCCGCCAATATCGACGATTAATCGGCGGCCATTTTCGGCCAGCGCGTGGGCGGCGCCTAAATAAATCAGCCGAGCCTCTTCGCGGCCGGCGATAATTTCGATGGCGTGGCCTAATTGTGCTTCGGCGCGTTCGATAAATGTTTGGCTATTATCGGCATCGCGTAGCGCATTAGTGCCGACAATGCGCAAATTGGCGTTGGTGATATCGCTTAAAAACGGCGCGAAGCGGCCCAGGCAGTCTAGTGCGCGCTGCATTGACTCTTCGCTGAGCAGGCCATCATCGTCTAAACCCGCGGCGAGCTGCACCTTTTCGCCCAATCGGGCCACCACCTGGAGGCGTTCATGCTGGTAATTGGCCACCAGTAGATGAAAGCTGTTGGAACCCAGGTCTATAGCGGCGAAGCGCTGCGGCGCACCGCTGTCTACCTCAGCGGGAGCGGTGGCAATGGGGAGCGAAATGTCCTTGGGCATGAGCTTTCCTTCGTGTTGGCTGTGCCAAGGTTGCGGCGACCTTTATCTATTGTCAATTGCTAGACACCTAAAGGCTTGCGTTTGTCGCGGCGCTTGACTACCATCGAGCTACTGGCCTGATCTGACCTGGTTAGTTAGCGTGTCCACAAGTACTGCGCAGCTGAGATGAGTCGCTGTTTAGATAAATCATCTTGCATGCGTCGTGCAAGTACGGCACCTTGGTCGCCCCAGACGTTATTCACTGTTTATCCCGTTAGCGTCAGCCAGAATTCCAAGTCGTCAGATAGCCCACTGGTTCAACCACTTTCCTGGGGTAGCCAGATTAAACAAGTGTTAGCACCCTCGAGTTGAGTCTTAATAACAACAAGCAGCAGCGTTGTTAGTTAAGTCCAACGCCGTTCCTTTCATCTTCGAGCGCGTGCCTTTACCGGGGTCTGAACGCATCACACGGCGTCACTTTCACGCCTCCTGTCTTATTCCCGGCGCCTGGCGCCCAGCTTCCATGAGCAACTTTCTAACACACCGATGAATCTCACTGAACTCAAGCAAAAAACCGTTCCCGAGCTCCTCGATATCGCCCGTGAAATGGGTATTGATAACTTGGCCCGTTCGCGCAAGCAGGACATCATTTTCGCCATCCTCAAGAAACACGCCAAAAGTGGCGAGGATATCTATGGCGACGGTGTGCTGGAAATTCTTCAGGATGGCTTCGGCTTCCTGCGTAGCGCTGACAGCTCCTATCTCGCCGGTCCCGACGATATCTACATATCGCCTTCGCAGATCCGCCGTTTCAATCTGCGCAAGGGTGACTCCATTTCCGGCAAAATCCGTCCGCCGAAGGAGGGTGAACGCTACTTCGCCCTGCTGAAGGTCAGTCAAATCAACTTTGACCGTCCGGAAAATGCCAAGCACAAGATCCTGTTTGAGAACTTAACGCCGCTGTTCCCAGACGATCGCATGCGTATGGAGATCGGTAACGGCTCCACGGAAGACCTTACCGCGCGGATCATCGATCTAACCGCGCCGATCGGTAAAGGCCAACGTGGTTTGCTGGTATCGCCGCCCAAGGCGGGTAAAACGCTGATGTTGCAAAACATCGCGACCTCCATCACGCGCAACAACCCAGAGTGTCATCTGATCGTACTGCTGATCGATGAGCGCCCTGAGGAAGTCACCGAAATGTCGCGCACCGTGCGTGGCGAAGTCGTGGCGTCAACCTTTGATGAGCCGCCAGCGCGTCACGTGCAAGTCGCTGAAATGGTTATCGAGAAAGCCAAGCGTTTGGTTGAGCACAAGAAAGACGTGGTCATTCTGCTCGACTCGATTACTCGCTTGGCGCGTGCTTACAACACCGTGGTGCCCAGCTCTGGCAAAGTGCTCACCGGTGGTGTCGATGCCCACGCCCTTGAGAAGCCAAAACGCTTCTTTGGTGCGGCGCGTAATATCGAAGAGGGTGGCAGCCTGACGATTATCGCCACGGCGCTGGTCGATACTGGCTCCAAAATGGACGAAGTCATCTTCGAAGAGTTCAAGGGTACCGGTAACATGGAAGCCCACCTGGATCGCAAGCTGGCTGAGCGTCGTGTATTCCCGGCGATCAATATCCGTCGGAGTGGCACCCGTCGTGAAGACCTGCTGGCTTCTGAGGATGAAATGCAGCGCATGTGGATTTTGCGCAAGCTGCTCAATCCGATGGAAGACACCGCCGCCACTGAATTCCTGATTGACCGTCTGAAAGATACCAAGACCAATCTTGAGTTCTTTGAAGCGATGAAGCGCCGCTAGCTTGTGGTGTAAAAAAGAGCGCCGCTAACGCGGCGCATTCGCCAGCCAGGGAGCGTGCCTTGAAGTACAAAGACTTGCGTGAGTTCATCGCGGCGCTTGAAGCCCAGGGTGAACTCAAGCGTATTCATGTCGAAGTCGATCCTTACCTGGAAATCACCGAAATTTGCGACCGCACGCTGCGTGCCGGTGGCCCGGCGTTGCTGTTTGAAAACGTCAAAGGCCACGACATGCCGCTGTTGGGCAACCTGTTTGGCACCCCTAAACGGGTTGCGCTAGGCATGGGCCAAGAATCGGTAGAAGCGCTCAGAGAAGTGGGTAAGCTGTTGGCGTTTCTCAAAGAGCCTGATCCGCCGAAAGGCTTGAAAGACGCCTGGGACAAGCTGCCGATCTTCAAGCAAGTACTCAGCATGGGGCCGAAAAACGTCAAGCATGCGCCGGTACAGGAAGTGGTCTATGAAGACGACGAAGTCGATCTCGGCCTGCTGCCGATTCAGCACTGCTGGCCTGGCGATGCGGGGCCACTGGTCACCTGGCCACTGGTGATTACTAAAGGGCCGCACAAGAAGCGCCAGAACCTAGGGATTTACCGTCAGCAGAAGATTGGCAAGAACCGCCTGATCATGCGCTGGCTCTCCCATCGTGGCGGCGCGCTGGATTTTCTGGAGTTCCAGAAAGCCCACCCAGGCGAGCCTTTCCCGGTTGCGGTGGCGCTTGGCGCTGACCCGGCGACGATTTTGGGCGCCGTCACCCCCGTGCCGGATTCGCTTTCAGAATACGCCTTTGCGGGCCTACTGCGCGGTTCGCGTACCGAGCTGGTGAAGTGCGGTCATGCGGATCTTGATGTGCCCGCGTCCAGCGAGATTATCCTCGAAGGCTTTATCTATCCCGATGATATGGCGGCGGAAGGCCCCTTTGGTGACCACACCGGTTACTACAATGAGGTCGACCACTTCCCGGTGTTTACCATCACGCGGATGACCATGCGCCGTGATGCGATCTATCACTCGACCTATACGGGACGTCCGCCGGATGAGCCGGCGATTCTCGGTGTGGCGCTGAATGAAGTCTTTGTGCCCATTCTGTGTAAGCAGTTTCCCGAAATCGTCGACTTCTACCTGCCACCGGAAGGCTGCTCTTACCGTATGGCAGTGGTCACCATGAAGAAGCAGTACCCCGGCCACGCCAAGCGCGTGATGATGGGGGTATGGAGCTTTCTGCGTCAGTTTATGTACACCAAGTTTGTGATTGTGCTGGATGACGACGTGGACGCACGCAATTGGGAAGATGTTATCTGGGCGATCACCACCCGGATGGATCCCGCGCGGGATACTGTAATGGTCGAAAATACCCCCATTGATTATCTCGATTTCGCTTCGCCGGTCTCAGGTCTTGGCTCGAAAATGGGGCTTGATGCCACCAATAAGTGGCCAGGAGAAACTGACCGTGAATGGGGCACCCCGATTGTGATGGACGATGCCGTTAAAGCGCGCGTGGATGAACGCTGGGAAGCGCTGGGGATTGGTCTTGAATTGCCGCCCTCTCGCCGCTGAATGCGATGTATCGCTGACCAAATTTGTAAAAAGAGGCTTTCATGAGTGCAAGGACGTTGACTTGCCAAGTCACCGAGGTTGAGAACTTAAGCCCCGATGTGTTTGGCGTGACGCTAACTGGGCGCGCCGAAGCCATGCAGCATGCGCCGGGGCAATATTTAGAGCTTAAGCTGGATGACACCACCTGGGTGCCGTTTTCGATCGCCAGTGCCGATCGCAGCGATGGTGTTATCGAGCTGCATATTCAACACTGGCCGGAGCGGGATAACTCAGCGCGGCTGCGGGAACTGCTGCAGGTAGCCAATCAGCTCACGCTGCGTTTGCCCGGCGGTGAGTGCGTGCTTGATCGTGAGAGCGAAAGACCGCTGCTGCTGATTGCAGCAGGAACCGGTTTCTCCCAGATGAAAGCCATTGTCGAAGCGGTACTGCATGAACAGCCCGAACGAGAAATTTCGCTGTGGTGGGCCGCCCGCGAACACCGCGACCTCTATTTAGAGCAACTGGCCAGCCATTGGGCGCAAACCCACGCCAATGTCTGCTTTCATGCGGTAACCGAATCGCCCTTGGAAGAGCCGTTAGCAGCGGGCGAGCGGATTGCCCATCACCTGGGTCGTATTGATCAGGTGTTGAAAACCGCAGATATCACGCCAGAAACCCACGATGTTTATATCTCGGGTTCGCCCAATATGGTGTATGCCTGCCTGGATGTGCTCGACACAAAAGGCATAAAGCTTGAGCGGGTGTTTTCGGATGTGTTTGCCTACGCCCCTCGTTCTACTTAATATGATCACAGCGTTGTAACGTTCCCCCTGATATAGCGTTGGTAAAAAAGGAGGCTAACATGGCCCATCACGACGAAAACTTTAAAGACGATTCTGGTTTCCTGTCCATCTTTCTAGGCTTAGTGGTGCTGGTAAGTATGAGCGCGCTGCCCGCTACTATTGGTTGGGTACAAGCTTTTGGTGGTTGAGTGTTGCCATTTGCAGCGCTTGCAGGCAGGATAAAACGACAACGCCATGGCGGCAGCCCTGTCAAACGATTTACAGGGGCTAGTTATTGCCAGCGTAACTAACAGAATCTAGCGGAATATGGGCATGCAACGACTAACCACACCACATACAGTGAACCCACAACCAGAATTGGTTGGTGGTTTTGTGTTTTATGGGTATTGGTTTAGCTACGGTGTGCCCCTGGCCGACGCCTAACGTCGCGCCACCAGGCACACCACTCGGTTGCCTGCCGCAAGCACAGAAGCCCCGGTCGGTAACCCCGCCGGGGCTTCTGGCGTTTTGGGGCCTAGTGAGTTTCGGCAATAGTTATTCACCATTATTTCATCAAGGAGCAGCATCATGATTTATCGCGCACTGACTAACGCTTTCGCTACCAGCTTTGTGGGTTATGGCTATAGCTGGCGATTTAGCGACGCGCGGTCGGTGCTAGCTGCCACCTCCGACCGTGTTCACTTGGGTGGTCACACAACCATACGATGTCACACGATTGCGGAGAATTAATCATGAATGCGCCTGTCAGCCCTGTTATTAATAAAACCGTTGTATCCACTGCCCATGCTACTTCCCGGCTAACGCCTTCAGCGCCTGAGCCCAGTGCAAAGCGGCTGCCTACCCCCGCCGAACTCAGACAACGTATCTCGTTAAGCGCCCCGCTAAGTGAGCAAATTGCCCGCCAGCGACACGCCGTACAGCAAATTTTGAGTGGTCACGATGACCGCCTGCTCGTTGTCGTTGGCCCTTGCTCCGTTCACGATCCAGATGCAGCGCTGGAATACGCCGACCGCCTGGCTGCATTAAGCGAAGAGATCAGCGAACGTATTTTGCCGGTCATGCGCGTCTACGTTGAAAAGCCGCGCACCACAGTGGGCTGGAAAGGGCTGGCCTACGACCCAGGTTTGGATGGCAGTGGTGATATGCCACGTGGTTTGGCGCTCTCTCGTGAACTGATGCATGCCGTAGCCACTCGCGGCTTGCCGGTGGCTACCGAGCTTTTACAACCGATGCTGGCGCCCTACGTAGACGATTTACTAAGTTGGGTAGCGATTGGCGCACGCACCACCGAATCGCAACTGCACCGTGAGCTGGCCAGTGATTTGTCAGCGGCGGTGGGGTTCAAAAATGCCACCAGTGGTGATGTACAAGTGGCTATCGATGCCATGAGTGCGGCGGCCCACCCGCACCAGCGTTTCGCGGTAGACCCGCAAGGCTACCCGATCGTCCAGCAAACTGCAGGCAACCCGCACACCCACGTGGTGCTGCGTGGCGGGCACGGCGAGCCGAACTATCAGGCGCAACATGTACGCGCGGCAACCACCGCGCTGCGTAATGCCGGGCAAAACCCACGGCTAATGGTGGATTGCAGCCATGCCAATGCGCGTAAAGACCATCGCCGCCAGAGTGAAGTGATGCTGGATGTATTGGCGCAGCGTCAGGCAGGCGAAGCCAACCTGGTCGCGCTGATGCTGGAAAGTCACCTGTTCGAAGGCAAGCAGCCGCTCAAGCCTGGCGCCATGCGCTACGGCGTATCGGTCACCGACGCCTGCGTGGGCTGGGAAACGACCGAACACTTACTTAAAACGGCTGCAGAGCGTTTGGCGTAATTGCATTTGTAAAACGCTATTACTTGTTTGCCCTGGCCAGCCCCGTATCATAGGACATTTGCAGCGATAATGAGGCTGGCCATGGTATTTACCCTAGAACATCACGACCCCGAGACCTACCGCCGCAAAGCCCGCATGATCAGCTTTGCCATGGCGGGGCAACTGATTATTTTTGGCCTCCTGTTCTCAATGCTCCTTACCTCCACCTTTGGCAGCAGCCTATGGCTCAATGCCCTAGGCGTGCTACTTGGGCTATTGGCCACCAGCGCGCTATTTGCCGTGTTGCGTGAGCGCCCATGGATGACGGAGGTGCGCTATGTCTGGCAACTCAAACATCATTTGTCGCAAGTCAGTGGCTATCTTTCGCAACTGCGCAAAGCGGTGGAAGAGAGCAACCGCACGGCGCTGGATCTGCTCACTTTCTATCACCAGGGCATGGCGCAGTTGGCGGAGCTCAATGGGCGCACCACCGATGACGACGCCGAACGGCTAGCGGAAAAAATGCAGGTTAAAATCAAGCGCGAAGAGCTGGGGTTGCCCCCGCAGGTGGAAAGTATCGATACGCACGATCTGCAGGCGTTCAAACGCGGGTAAGAAGTTCAGCAAGCAATAGAATTAGTTATATAGGGAGCATGACATATGAATACGTTAAAAGCATGGGGTGGGGCCATCGCCGCAGTCGGTATGATGGTGGTACTCGGGGGGTGTGCAGCCACGCCCTCCACAGAAACTAAAGCCGCTAACCAAGCAACGCTGGATAACCGGGCACCCTTTCTGCCCTCGGCGCTTTTTCCCGGCTCTGCCCAGCGTTTTGATGCGTGGCACTGCGAACCCGCTCAGCAGCACTTAGTGGCTGCCACCAACGCCAACGATTTGCGCCTATGGTCGCTGCACGGCGCATGGCGGTTGCCCCAAGCCGTCGTGGCCAGCGGCGCCCGTTACCAAGATGGTGAGATCAGCTTCTGGAACCGGGGTGACGAGGCGCTAGTGGAAACGCCACGAGGGCAGCTGCAGTGCTCGTTGGCCGAGCAGCGTGACGCCTTAACCCGAGCTGAAAAGCCCGGCGTGATGTTCTTTGGTCAGGGTAACGAACCGGGCTGGACGGTTGCGTTAGCAAATGACACGCCGACACTGACGATGGAAACGAACTACGGGGAAGAGCGTCTCCAGCTACCTTATATGGTTAGTGTGATGGACAATGAAGCTGGTCGAGTCGTGATTGAAAACGCTGACGTGGAGCCCTTTTTCCGCGTGCGTATCGATGCTGGGGCCTGTTTCGATAATATGAGCGGCAAGCCTTTTCCCGCGCGCGTTACGCTGACCTATGGTGGGGAGCAGTATAGCGGCTGTGGCCAAGGTATTGCTCCCTAGACGTCCTTGATGAAGCGCTAGCTCAGCAGCGATAAACCACACGCTCGGCCCGCCACTCATGCGCCTCGAAATCGCTGGCGCACAGGGCCGAGGTGTTACCTGCGGCACGAGCGGCGAGGCGCGATAGCGTTTGCATCTGAATACCGCGGGTACTCTCCAACTGTTCGCTTACCGCAAGCGGTACCCAGTGTTCTTCCTCTAACGTTGCCAGGGTAAAGCTAAACGGATGGAAGCCTGGGAAGCCGAGCCGAATATCGGTGGCGATCAGCGTCTCTTTTCCTTCTAGCAGCCGCGTTTCATAGCGTAAAAAAGAACCCGCAAACCACATTAAACGCTCTCCCTGTTGGCTGGCCAGGGCGAACGTCTCTAGCCCAGCGTTACGAATTAATGGTTCGAAACGCGGTTGACGGTCGCCGTCAAACACACTAATCAGGCTTTCATGGTAGCGATCCCCGTCGATCACCGTGGCGCGCCATAGCACAATGTTAAACGGCGTTGGCTGTATCAGTAGCGGAGCCTCTTCAAGACCCTGTTCTGCCAGGGCAGGGGCAAGACGTTGCTCTACCACTAATTTCGCCCCTGCTGCCATCATTAGGTAAACACTTGTGATGACCAGTCCCCATGTGCAGGCTTTACGTACCCGCTGAGAGACCAAGGCAACGCCCAAGGTAAATAGCAGCGGCAGTGTATAGAGCGGATCGATAATAAAAATAATCGGCCACGCGGTGGGAGCGAGATCAAGAGGCCAAAGCAACTGGGTGCCGTAAGTAGTTAGTGCATCAAGCAAAGGATGGGTAATCAGAATAAGAGCAAAAAAGCACCACCAGCGGGGTAGGCTAATATCTTTTGCAGGAGCAAATCGTGTGCATAGCAGCGCCAACAGGGTGGCTAACCCTGTTAGTACAAAAAGCGAATGGCTAAAACCGCGATGCTCGGTGACATTGGCGACGGCGTCGCCATAATCCAGCGCTACATCAAAATCGGGCAGGGTGCCGAGTACGGCACCGATAAGGATGGCCTTGCGGCCAAGGCGGCGGCCCAGTACGGCCCCGCCAATGGCTGCGCCAAGCGCGGCTTGAGTGACTGAATCCACAGGTTTCTCCGACGGGTAAACCCAGCTAAGATAAACGTTATAATTTAATTATACAGCGTTGCAGCGATTTATTTCTGTTGTCACGTTTTTGTAAAGTATGACCAAGGCCGTTTTTAACAGGAGTCGATATGCAATATCTACATACCATGGTGCGTGTCAGTGACCTGAATGCTTCGCTGCATTTTTACTGCGATCTGCTGGGTCTTAAAGAAGTTCGCCGAAAAGAGAACGAGAAAGGACGCTTCACGCTAGTGTTTCTGGCCGCACCAGAAGATGAGCCACGCTCAGAGCGGCTGACGGCTCCGGAGCTTGAGCTGACGTATAACTGGGATCCCGAAGAGTACACCGGTGGGCGTAATTTCGGCCACCTAGCCTATCGGGTGGATGACATTTATGCGCTCTGCCAACACCTTCAGGACAACGGCGTGACGATTAACCGCCCACCTCGTGATGGCCATATGGCGTTTGTTAAATCACCGGACGGAATCTCTGTGGAGCTGCTGCAAAAAGGCGATGCCCTGGCACCACAAGAGCCATGGGCTTCTATGGAAAACGCCGGTAGCTGGTAACAATGACAAAAGGAACGATCACCATGAAAGGTTGGCGCTTATTACCACTGTTGGCTTCCGCTGCGCTACTGTTAAGTGCTTGTAGCAGTTCGCCGGGGCCAAGTTCTACACCACAACGGGGCGCCAACGATGCCTCGCTTGAGGGCGCTATTGTTGAGCAGCGTTGGAACCTACTGTTGGTGGGGACTGATGAGCGGCTCTCTATGCCGGAAACGCCATTTTTCGAGATTTCAAAAGAGGGCAAAGTTAGCGGTTACGACGGCTGTAATCGCTTTACTGGCGAAGCAACACTCGGTGAGAACCAGCGCATTGAGTTTAGCCCGTTAGCCACCACCCGCATGGCGTGCCCGCAAATGGGCGATGCCAAGCGGGTCACGGATATGCTGGAGACCGCCTATCGGTATTTGATTGACCATGATCGATTGGTCTTCTTTGGCCCGGATAGCCGGGTGCTAGGCGGCTGGCGCGAAGGCAACTGATTCAGCCAGTTAGCCTTTAAAAGGCGGATTGAAGCGGGCGATAAAGCGCGCATCAATCCGCTTTTTCCATTGCCATACCCACTTGCCGGAAACTCCAAAGCCACCGCGGCTGGCAATCGCGCGGCCGTCGCCAGTGCCAATGAGTGCCAACACCCGTTTGGGTGGCTGCCAGGGGAGCAACGGTTCGCCGTAGCAGGCACGGCGAAGGTTATCCGCTAAGTGTGGCCCCATGCGCACCGCATAAACCCCTGCGTTAGGCAGCGCTGGGGTAAACGCTGCACAGTCGCCAGCGGCAAACATATTCGGCTGGTCGCTAACCTTCAGTGAATGGTCAACGCGGATAAAGCCGTGTTGATCCAACGGCAGATCAGTCCCCGCCAGCCAAGGGTGGCCGACAGCCCCCGTTGCCCACAGGACGATGTCCGCATCGATGCGTTTACCGTTCTGGGTGGTTACTCCGCCTTCAATCAGCATTTCGCCGCGTTGTTCAACGTGAACGGTAATCCCTGCCTGTGACAGCGCGCGTCGCATTAGCCAGCGTGGCACGCGCCCGGCATCGGGCAAGAGTGCGTTAGAGGCGCTGAGCAAATGCCCCTGCCAATCAATATCCGGACGCTGTTTGCGCAACTGGGCCAGCACGCTCATTAGTGTTTCACAGCCCGCAGCGCCACCGCCAACGCCCACCACCCGTTGGGCACCGCCGCTGGGTAAGTGGCTAATGTCATTTTCCAGTGCCTGCCAGCGCTGGTGCAGACTACTCAATGGGCGCATGGCGAGTAGCTTGGGGAGGTTCTCCCCATGCTGCTGAGGAGACGTCAGGGTCGAACCGATGTTGACGGAGGCCACGTCAAAGTTAACGCGCTCGCCATTTGCCAGCACTACGTAACGCTCCTGGGTGTTGATCGTGTTCGCTGGGGAAAGAATTAGCCGAGCATTGGCTCTTTGGCACAATGCTTCCACGTCGATCTGTGTCTTGCGCAGCGTACACTCCCCCGCTAGCCATGCGGGTACGCTGCCGGAGTAAGCTGCTAAAGGACTATCACTCACCACGGTAATCGCGATGCTTGGTTCAGGCTGTTTGGCAAAGGCTTCGAGTACAAAGGCGTGGGCATGGCCCGCACCCATGAGTAATAATTGCTGCATGGACATCGCCTATAGAAGAAGCAAGGTGCTGTTGGGGATTAACAGACAAAGACTTGGTTTTTACCCGCCAATTTAGCCAGATACATGCCTTGATCCGCCCGCTCAAATAGCTGGCGAGGCCGGTCGCCGGGCTGGGCGAGGGTCAGGCCGATACTGATTGTTAATTGGCCAGCGATGTCGAAGATGTGTTGCTCCACGTTGCGGCAGAGCCGGTTAGCCAGCTTTAGACTAGCGTCTTGGTCAAGCCCCTTGGATATAATGACGAACTCTTCACCTCCCCAACGCCCAAAGTGATCCTCATGTCTCAACGTTTCCTGCACTAACTGAGCCATATTACGCAAGATATCATCGCCGGTTGCATGCCCATAGGTATCGTTAATATTTTTAAAATCATCAATATCAAACATCAACATGGCAAAACTGACTGACGAATTGATCAAATCCTCAATCACCAGCTCTGTATAGTAGCGGTTCCAGCATTTTGTTAAGGGGTCGGTGTGGGCCAAGCCCTCAAGGCGTTGATTGGTTTTGGTTAACTGGCGGTTGAGATGAACGACCTCCTGGGCCGTTATGGCCACGGCTAAATCGTCGGCCAGCTCAATCATCATGGAGGCTTCCTGCGGCATCCAATAACTCAAGACGTCTTGAAGCATCGTATCAGCAACCAGAGCGGGGAGTAGCGGCTGTTGGCGAAATAGTAGTAACCAACCCAAGGAAGCATTGGCGACGCTTAGCGGGGCCGCTAAACCTCCTTGGCAGCTGCCATTCAGCTCGGTGATTTCGTCATGGGGATTGTGTTGATTCAACTGCTGTAAATGATGAAATAACTGGTGCTTCGAGGGACACTCGGCAAAGCAGTGAAGATCGCCCTGATAAGCCAGCGCAATGCCTTCGGCCTGAAAAATATCGCACCAGCTAGCGCCATGATGCTGCAAAATATCATCAATGGAAGTCAGTTTTTTAATATCTCTGGACAGCAATCTGCGGCGAGACTTTAAACCTGATTGGCGAGTGACCATACGCTCTGCTTTTAACAAGCGTAAGCGTTGGGATGCAAGATCGACGAGTAGCTGGATCCACTTGCCAGGCCCAGCGTGAACCGCAGGTGGATGCCCAATATACCCCCACACTTCATGCTCGCCCTTTAGTTCATACAGTTGCAGCTCTGAGGCGGCTAGATCGTCGTAACAATGAATAGCGAGCAGCGCGTGGTGAGAGGCGAGGGTACTTTCCAACGGATAGTAGTACGCCAAACGAAGGTTTCCTGTGCTTAAGCGGCGATAAAGTGCCACTGGTTGACCCTGGGTAAGCGCATGCAGCGTTTTGGTCAGCAGTTCAAAAAGCTCGAGAGGGGTTGCCGAGCGGCATAGTAGCGCCAGCTTATGACACAGGTCGTCGAGATTTTGCACCGATGGAGATAGTGTGCCACTCATTCTGAATGACTCCTCAAGCGCCGCATTTCAGCGCTTAGCATAGCAACTCGCCTAATACTGCTAAGCGAAAACTCGAAATTGAATTAATGATTCAATCAAAAGGTGAACCGTTATTCAACTGTTATTGAACAATCGCTTCACATTGGCGGCATGAATGAAAAAATCATGTTCGCCGAGCGTCTAAAAGCGGCACTGGAAGCAGCGGGTTACGAAGCGCGGCCGTCAGTGCTTGAGCGGGAATTTAATCTGCGCTATTGGGGAAAGCCGATCACGTTTCAGGCCGTTAGGCGCTGGCTGCGTGGTGATTCGATCCCCAGTCAGGATAAGCTCCAGGTTTTGGCTCGCTGGCTGTTAGTAGACCCGCACCACTTGCGCTACGGCGTTAGCACCGCTTATACGGTCAGCGAACCTTCCGCAAGTTGGGACGTTTCATCCACCAGTGAAGAGCGCCAATTGCTGGCACTCTACCGGGAGCTTCCCGCTGCCCAGCGTAAAGTAGTGCGCGAAATTATTGAAACATTCGCTAAAGTGCACCCGCCTGCTAACGGGCGTAACGATTAGGTCGACTTATTTTTTCTAATTATCTTTCAATTCGATGTGCTAGGTGTCAATTTTCTTAGCTGAACTGTCACCGCGTCGCCAATTGAAGTAGTGCTTCAATAGTGCCAGCACTCGTTCGGGCTTGTGGGCGTTTTTCCACACCCCGGCAGTGGCCTTTGCCGCCTCGCCCAGCGTGGGGTAGGGGTGGATGGTACCCAGTAGTTTGTTGAGGCCCAGACCGTGCTTCATGGCGAGGGTAAATTCACCCAGCCATTCACCGGCGTTTTCCGCCACGATGGTTGCACCGAGAATCTTGTCTCTGCCAGGCACGGTAAGCACTTTGATAAAGCCTTGAGTGGCACCTTCGGCGATGGCGCGGTCGCTTTCGCCCATGGCGTAGCGGGTAACTTCAAAGGCAATGCTCTGTGCGTTAGCCTCTTTTTCGTTTAATCCCACCCTTGCCACTTCCGGCTGTACATAGGTGACGGCGGGCATATAGCGGTAATCCACCGCAAAGCTTTTCAGCTCGCCGAACAGCGCATTGACGGCCGCATGCCACGCCTGGTGAGCAGCAGCGTGGGTAAGCTGATAAGGCCCTGCCAAATCACCGCAGGCCCAGATATTGGGTAGGCGGGTTTGCAGACGCTCGTTAAGTTCAAGGGGGCCCGCTTGGGTGGTCGTGATGCCTAGCGCTTCGAGCCCTAAGCCTTCCACATTGGCCTGGCGACCGGCACTCACCAGCAGGTAGTCCAACGGTAGTATTTTGCGGTCGCCGTCATGCTCCACCACTAGCTGATAGCCTGTCTCTCCGTTGAGAACTTCCAACGCCCTGGCATCGGTCATCACCGACACGCCTTCGCCCGCCAGGGTGCTTTCGATTAGCTCACCGACCTCTGGATCTTCACGGCCCAGCAGTTGGGAAACGCCTTCCACCAGGGTGACCTGGCTACCCAGGCGAGCGAAGCTCTGACTTAGCTCACAACCAATGGCACCGCCGCCCAGCACCACTAAACGCTTGGGCAATTCAGTAAGCGACCAGAGGTTCTCGGAAGTTAAAACGGGGGCGCTCTTAATACCCGGTAGCGACGGCACCCGGGGACGTGCGCCGGTGGCCAGCACGATATGCCGGGCGGTGAGGATTTTATCGCCGACCTGTATTTCCCAGGGCGAGATCAGCCTGGCGTGCTCTTGGTACACCTCAACGCCCAAGCCGTTATAGCGCTCTATACTGTCGTGGGGTTCGATATCGCTAATCGACTGATGCACATGGCCCATCACCTTGGCAAAGTCGACCTGCGGCTCGCTGGCAGTCACTCCGAACCGGTGTGCGGTGCGAACCTCATGGGCGGCGCGGGCGGCACGAATTAACGCTTTAGACGGAACGCAGCCGGTATTCAGGCAATCGCCGCCCATCTTGTGTTTTTCCACCAACGCCACTTTGGCGTTCACGGCGCTGGCGATATAGCTGGTAACCAGCCCGGCTGAGCCGCCGCCGATCACCACAATGTCGTAGTCAAAGCCCGCTGGCCGGGTAAAACCTTTATAAGCTTTGCGCTTCTGAACCAGCTGTACAATGCGTCGAGCTATCCAGGGGAAGATGGCCAGCAGTAAAAACGAGGCGATAAGCGTCGGTGAAAGAATACCCCCAAGGCTCTCTAGCTCGCCCAACTGCCCACCCGCATTCACATAGATGGCGGTGCCGGGCAGCATCGCGAGCTGGCTTACCCAATAAAAAGTGACGGTTTTTATGCGCGTTAGACCCATGACCAGGTTGATCATAAAGAACGGAAATACCGGCACTAAACGCAGGGTAAATAGATAAAGAGCGCCATCGCGCTCCACGCCGCGATTCACCGAGGCAAACTGGCGTGGAAAGCGCTTTTCGATAGGGCCACGGAAAAGAAACCGTGAAAGTAGAAAGGCCAGCGTGGCCCCCATGGTGCTAGCGAAGGAGACAATCAGTAGCCCCCAGCCGAGCCCAAATAGCGCACCGCCAAGTAAGGTCATCAGCGTGGCGCCCGGCAGTGAGAGCGCCGTTATCACCACATAAACAGCAAAAAAGATCCCCGCTACCTGCCAAGGATTTTGAGTAAATGCCGTTTGGAAGTCGCTTTGGTATGCTTTGATGGTTTCCAGGGTGAACCATTGATGGGCACCGCTAATGAAAAACACGCCAATGGCTGTGATCAGTAGCGCTGCAATAATCAAACGTTGTCGGGTCACAATAAAAACTCCAGCGCTAATAAGGGAAGTATCGGTTGTCACTGAGTGAGGAGAGTGCCCGTTTCCTTACACTGAAACGGCTAATTAGAGATTCTCTAGCTCCTTCCAGCGCTGCCAGTCTTCAGGGCGATCCACGTCCCAAATAGTCGCGGGGTAGGCGACCTGGAGGCCTAATGCTTCAATACGCTGCTGCGTGGTGGTCAGCACGCTTTGGGTACCCCAGGGGATATCTTCAAACAACGCAGGGTAGTCTTGCCGGGTACCCACAAAGCCGTAGCCGCCATCTTCGGCGGGCAACATCACCACCTCAAAGCTGGCTAGCTGCTGTGCGCAGGTGGTGATTAGCGCGCTGGTGATGCTTGGGCAATCACTGCCCATTAGCATAGCGGGCCCTGGAGTACTGTTCAGGGCATGGCGAACCCTTGCGCCTAAGTCACCCTCTGGCTGGGCGCTTAGCGTCACACCAAATGCCTCGCGAAGCTCGATAAACAGCGGGTGGGCGTGATCAAGCGCTGTCCATAGTGTGACATTGGCGGCAGGCAGCGCTTTGCAGGCATTTGCGACGCAGTGGCGTACCAGCTCCGCGTGGGCGTTGGCCGCACCTTCCAAACCGAGTAGGGGCGACAGGCGCGTTTTAGCTTGCCCCGCCAGCGGCGCTTTGGCTAGCAGGTGCAGGTGGGGCGTTTCAGCGGGCATCGCGATACTCCTTGGCGAGTTGGGTTGCGCTAACGCCGCGCCAGTAGCGGTAGCGCAGCCGCCACATCAGGCGGATCGTTTTCCAAGCGCCGACCTCATCCCAGCGCCTGCCCGAGCTTACCACTTTCGCCTGCAAACAGGCGGGCCGAGACACCCGTTTGAGTCGTTTAGACAGTTCAATGTCTTCCATCAGTGGCTGTTCGGGAAAACCACCGGCTGCTTTGAAAGTGCTCGCACGCATAAACATGCCCTGGTCGCCGGTGGCGATGCCGGTGAGCCGTGAGCGTTGGTTCATCATCCAGCTCACCACGGGCAGCCAGCCGCTGCGGCCTGCAAGCTCAATATCAAAGCGCCCCCAGGCGTGGCCGTTAAGCGCTTGGGTTATCTGCTCAACGGCGTTCTTGGGCAAGTGAGTATCCGCGTGCAGGAACAGCAGTGCGGGCGCAGTGGCATGCTGAGCGCCCAGGTTCATTTGCAATGCTCGTCCGGCTGGGCTGCTGAGCACTCGATCTGCTAGTGGTTTGGCAATGTGAGCGCTGGCATCACTGCTCCCGCCATCCACGACAATGATCTCAACGGGTATCGCAATGCGCTGGTCGCGCAGCGCTTGTAGCGGTGTCAGTGACGCCTCAATTCCCGTGGCCTCGTTAAGCACCGGTATCACGATGCTCAGCCGAGGTGGTTGGTCAGCCGAGCTCAATAACCGGCCCTCCTGCTGCATTGGCGTCCTCGTGGTCGTGGGTGACCAGGAGCGCAGGTAGGCCTGCTGTGTGCAATTGGCTAAACACCTGTGTGCGCATCTCCTGGCGCAGCGCCGTATCCAGCTTGGAAAACGGCTCGTCCAGCAGCACCGCTCGCGGCTTGGAGAGCAGCAGGCGCATCAACGCCACGCGTGATTGCTGGCCGCCGGAAAGGGTGGCGGGGTCGCGGGACTCAAAGCCTGCTAGCCCAACCTGTTCAAGTGCCTGAGTAACCTGCTGGCGCTTGTCTTTTAGATGGCGAGGCAGTCCGAAGCGCAAGTTGCCGCCCACGCTTAAGTGCGGAAATAGCAGCGGATCCTGAAACAGAAGCCCGATGTTGCGCTGTTCGGCGGGAAGGCTGAGCAAATTGCGCTCGCCCAGCCATACGCCGCCGCTGGCGGTGAATTCGCGATCAAGGAAGCCTGCAATATACGCCAATAAAGTGGATTTTCCCGACCCCGAAGGCCCCATTACCGTGAGTACTTCACCGGAGCTAATCGTGGCATCCACTGCCAGTAACTCACGGCCTGCCAGGGCGATGCTAACTTGCTCAAGGCGTAGCGGCGCGCAAAAAGAAGCTGTCACATTGTCCCTCTTAAGTAGCTAAATCACGGCGGTGGGTACCCAATAAACGGGGCAGCCCTAGCGCAAGCATAAAGCCAATCAACGGTAACCCAGCCTGCACTAATGCCCAGACGCCGATTAAACGTCGATTACTGCCAGAGGCAAGCGCGACTGCCTCGGTCGTCACGGTGGTCACGCGGCCCGCACCGAGTAACTGGGTGGGTAAGTATTGGCCAATACTCACTGCCAAGCCTACGGCAAACGCTGTTAACAGCGGCGCGAGCAACAGCGGCAGGCGAACCCGCCAAAAAGCGGCACTGCGTGACACCCCCAGTGAACGCGCTACTTTGAGCCAACGCGGATCCAAGCGGCGATAGGTCTCAGCCAAGGAGAGGTACACATAGGGCAGTACAAACAGCAGGTGACCAGCGATAACCAAGCCAAGTTGAGGGCGAATGCCCAGGCTTTCAGCGGCCACGATTAGCCCAAATAGAAACGCAATTTGCGGCACTAATAGGGGTAAATAGAGTAACCATAACGCGCGCTTGGGTTGAATGTGCTGACGGTGTTCATTTTCCAGCGTTGCTAGCACTAGCGCCGTAGCCAAGGCGGTAGAAACAAGTCCAATCAATGCCGTATTAATGAGCGGTGTAGCCAGCATAGGGCCGCTGCGTTGCCAGTGATCCAGCGTTAGCATCTGTGGCAACACTTCTGGAAAGCGCCAAAAACCGGCCAGTGAAAATAGCCCCAACCCAACCAAGGCTGCCAGCGCTGTGATACTCGAAAACAGTAATGCCGAGCGGCCAACGAGGCGCAGGATGATTTCGCCACGCTGGCGGCTGCCATTGATCAGCCAGTACCGCGTCAGGCTGCGGATCAGCTGTTCTAACAACCACCAACACAGCAGTGCAGCGACAGTGACGCCCAGTTGCAGTACCGCCGCCGCCGAGGCCATAAAACGCTGGCTGATATCCGGGTCGTTGAACCAACCCAAGATAGATACGCTCAGCGTGGGGGGCAGCTTCGGGCCAAGAATCAGTGCCATATCGACGACCGAAGTGGCATAGGCGATCACTGCATAAACCGGCAGGCGAATCAGTGGGTAGAGCGAGGGAAGCACCGTTTTTAACCAGCCGATGGTAGGCGAGTAACCTAGCGATCTTGCCAGCATCAAGCGCTTCTCCGGCGCTAACTGCGGCAGTGCCGCCAGGCTCATCAGCAGCAAAAACGGTACTTCTTTTAGTACCAACCCCGCCATTAGGGAGAATCCCCAGGGATCGTTGATGATCAGCATGTCCAGGGGGCGCTCCCATCCTGTTAGCGACGGCGATATCAGCCGCGCCACCAAACCCGAAGGGGCAATCAAAAAGGCAAACCCAAAGGCGATAGCGGCGTGAGGGATGGCGAGCAGCGGTGATACCAACCGTCGTATGCCGCGATCTAACCAAGTGCCCCGACTGGCGGCCAAAAACAGCACCACAATTACCAGCGCTACGGCTGTGCTGACTAACCCGCTGGCAAAGCTAACCATCACTGAACGTCCTAGCCCCGGCTGGTCGAACAGCATTTGCCAGGGGGCTAAACTAGCGCCATGGCCGCCTAGCGTTGGTAAGTAGCCAAACGCAGGCAGCAGCACCATCATCAGACCCGCCCCAACGGGGAGTACTAGCAGGGCAATGATGAGTGCTGGGGCCAGTCGCAGCATCGTTAGTTAACGCCGTAACGCTCAAGCCAGGCATTTTGCAGGGCGGTCATCCAACTGGGGTGTGGTTCGGGTAGGGTGTTGGACAGCGCGTCCGCCGGTAGCTCGGAAGGATGGCGATCACCCTGCTCGAACAGCGCCTGATTCTCGGCGTCTAGCTGATCGATATCCAGTACGCTGCGGTCTCCCCACATCGCTAGCGACTGCTTTTGCGCCTGAGCTTCCGGTGAAAGCAGGAAATTGGCGAGCACCATGGCCCCGGCTTTATGCGGCGAGTTATAGGGGATCGCCACAAAGTGAACGTTACCCAAAGTGCCGCCTTCCAGCACGTAGCTGCGCACGCTTTCGGGCAGCTCATACTCCATGACTGCCACGGCGGCATCGGTGGGGTAGAACGAAAAAGCCAAACTTAGCTCGCCGTCGCTCATCAACGTGCGCAGGTTGGGGCCGGAGTCGGGAAAGGTACGACCACTGCGCCACAGGTGCGGGTGCAGCGCATCTAAATAGGCCCACAGAGGTTTGGTGACAGCCTCAAAGTCGCTTTCTGAAACTGGCTGGTAAAGCGCCTCCTCCTGATCGGTGAGCTCGATCAGCGCCTGCTTTAAAAAGGTGCTGCCGGTGAAGTCGGGAATACGCGGATAGCTGAACTGGCCGGGATTGGCTTTGGCCCAGGCGAGTAGTGCCTGCATATTCTGGGGTGGTGTCTCGGTTTGAGCGCTATCGTAAAAAAAGGTGATCTGCGCTTTACCCCAGGGCGATTCATAGCCTTCTGTAGGTAACGTGAAGTCGGTCACCACCTCAGGGTTATCGGCGGCATTGGTGAGCGCAAAATGGGGCAGCGACTCAGCGAAGGGGCCAAACAGCAGGTCGCTTTCGCGCATCGCAGCGAAGTTCTCGCCGTTGATCCAAATCAGGTCGATACTGCCCTCGGTGTGGTTGCCCGCCTGCTTTTCTGCCAGTACCCGAGCTACCGCGCTGCCGGTATCGTCCAGCTTTACGTGTTCCACATCGACGCCGTACTGTGCCTGCATTTGCTCCGCCACCCAGTCGATGTAGCGATTGGTGCGCGTATCACCGCCCCAGGCATTCCAGTAAACGGTTTGGCCTTCGGCCTGTGCCACGACACTTTGCCAATCACTAGGGTCGGGGTTGGCTGATGCCGGAACCGTGAAGGCAAGCATCGTGGTGACAATAGCGAGGCGAAGAGGGTGGCGAGTAGGCATCGAATATCCCTTTTGTTAGAAGCGTAAGCACAGCTAAGAAATATTAGTAAAATTAGATGTTATAGGGAAACCTGCAAACACTGTAGCTCGCTGTGCACGTGATCAATAATGTTTAACGATAAGTAGTGCTCAACGCGGTCGCGCACGTGGTCGATCACGGCGGGATCCGTGAGTTCAGCGGACCAGTCTTCCCCGCGCTGCTGGGCATCTACGGCGTTTAAGTGCTGGGCGCGCCACTTGGCACACCAGGTTAACGACCAGAGCCAGGTAGCGCGGCGACAGGCAATGAGGGTGTCGATGTCCGGCGTTTCACCCATGGTGGCTTGCCAGCGGCGATAAAAGCTAATCACGTCACTTAGCGATAGCACCGCTTGGCTGCTTACGTCCCAGGTGGTCGAGGTGTAGAGGCTGGTGTGGGCGAGGTCGATACCCGGCAGGCCGTAGCGGCACTTCTCTAAATCCACCAACACCGCGCGGCCATCGTCGTGGATTAAGAAGTTGCCAGGGTGGGTGTCAAAGCTAATCAGTGTCGGCGCGGCATCGCTTAAGTGAGGTGGCAGTAAGTCCAGCTCCTGCTTAATGCGCTGGGTGACCTTGCTCGAAAGTTGCGCGTCGCTCAACCAGTTAGCCTGCTGACGCACTTCATCTATCATCGCTTGCCATGGGTCTTCGGGGGCAAGCAGTGGTGCCTGCTCTGCGACACTGGGCAGCGGTTGGCTATGCAAGCTGGCTAGAGCATCCGCGATGGCAGGCAGGTCTTCCGGCAACTTGGCCAAGCGGCCACGGATAGCCTCAACCAGTAACCCACCCCGGGGCAGTGCCTCGCTCGGCGGCAGAGTGCCGTAAAGTGCTGGCGTGTGTCCGCCAGGACTAGAGCGCTGGTAGCAGGCAGTCTGATAGGCAAGGTTCTCTTCAGGCGGCAGATTCATCTGACTCTGCTTCGGCAGTCGCGCCACCCAGTCATCGCCCACGCTGCGATGGATCCACACATGATCATGGGCCAGCCCGGTATCCGCCATCGGCGTAAGCTCATGGTATGCAATCCCGGCCCGCTTTAATTCGCTTGCCAGAGCCTGTAAACGCGCTTCGGTTGGTGTCGGCATAGAGCAGTCCGTGTCGTTGCTGAATCAGCGATGCCACTTAGTGGCCGTTCTTGTACCAACCTTACACGTTTCGTAAGAAAATGTGGTTAAAGTGAGTGGTAAGGGGACCAATATGTCATGCGCTAGCGCTGCATAGATATTATGAGTCATAACTAATAAGTTAATTATCTTCGGAGTATTTTCTGCTAGCGTTGTGGTTAAGTAGATTTTGTGGGATTAGAGCTGGCGTTGTCGGGATTGCTTACCGTTAACAGCCATCGCCATTTACGCGCGAGCAATAGCGGGTGCCTGGTTCATTATTATTGAGACGGCAGTTTTTGTATCGGGGGAATTATGATTCGCACCACCGAAGAGCTATACCAGCTATATCCTGAGCCAAAGGAGAGAGCGCTGAAGAAGCAGCTATCGCGACTTGACCGGCACTGTCAGCGATTTATCGAGCTTTCTCCCTTTGTGGTCATCGCCACTGGAAACGCGTCGGGCTTTGATGCGTCGCCACGTGGAGGAGAGCCAGGTTTTATCAAGGTGGTTGATGACCTTACTTTGGTAATTCCAGATTCTCCAGGTAATAACCGATTGGATTCACTTAAAAATATTGTCGAGAGCGGTCAGGCTGGATTGCTGTTTTTAATCCCAGGGATCGATGAGACGCTACGCATAAATGGCGCGGCGCATGTCTCGGTGGATGAAGAAAAGCTGCAGCTTTTTGCATCAGAGAAGCGAGCACCAAAAGTGGTTATTGAGGTGACGGTTGAGGAGGCTTACCTTCACTGCGCTAAAGCCTTTATGCGCTCCAAACTATGGGCAGATGAGAGCCGTCGCGAGCGTTCCGTATTGCCGACGATGGGGCAGATGATTCACGAGCAAATAGGTCGTAGCGGCTCCCCCGAGTCACAGGAAGAGATGCTTGCGCGTTACGCACAAGATATTTAGCACCTCAGGGGCCCTCATCATCATGCAGGAAGATCTCGATCATGAGTGACGTAAAGAGCAGAGTATTAACCCCGCAAGATTGGCAGCTTTATAAGTTGGCGCGGTTGAACTCTCTTGAGGATGCGCCTAACTCTTTTGGCTCAACTTACGAGCAGGAAGTAACGCTCTCAGACACTGAATGGCAGACACGCTTGGATCTGAAATGGCGAGGCCTGGACGCTCTGCCCTTAATTGCTGAGTTGGAGGGCCAAGCGGTTGGCCTAGCCTGGGGGGTAATACATGAGCCCGATACGAAAATGGCGCATATCTACCAAATGTGGGTTTCACCTGCGCTGCGAGGGAAGGGGATCGCCAAGTCGCTTCTAGGTGAAATTAGTACCTGGGCTGTAAATAAAGGGTGTGAGTGTATAAAGCTCGCAGTAACAACAAGCAACGAAGCTGCAGTTGGTTTTTATACCTCGTCTGGATATCTTCCAACGGGGCCGCTTGAAGCGCTGAGGGTTGGTTCCGCGCTTATGGTGCAGCCAATGGTTAAACGGTTGGGTAATACGCAATAACACTCAGTCTGAGTGAACCGAAATAGTAGATGACAGCTTCAAATTCAAAAATATCGAATTTAATTTAAAAGAGCATTTCTGTTAGCCCAATGCTCTCAGTACAGCCTTTGGTTTCTTGGCAACGCTATGCAGTAATGCCAGCGCTGGGCCATGGGGAGTGCGATCACCTCGTTCCCAATGTCGTAGTACGGTTATCAGCATTGCCACGTTAACTGTAACCGCCCATTTTTTGAAACCGCACTGCGCATTCATTCTTGTGTCGTCAGGGCTTCACGAAATAGGGTCTCGCGAAAGAGGGCCTCAATGCGTTCCTGGGTACGGGCATACCAAGTCTCGTCCTTGGTCACCGCACCCTGGGCGTTGATGGGGTGGGTGGGAATATGCAGGCGCATGTCCAGGCCACTGTCGCGGTGGGTGGTAACCTGCATAGCAGCAGAGCGTCGCGTTGGGCCATAGGGGATATGCCGGGCCAACTCCACTTGGCGCTCGCTGGTGGTGGCGAAGCGGATAAATGTTTGGGCCGCCTCGGGGTTCGGGGCACCGCGGGGGATCGCCCAGGTCTCATGTTCCTGGAGCTGGCCGTCCCAGAGGATCTCGATGGGCAGGTCGCGCTCCACCATGGCGGCGAAGAAGCGGCCATTGTAGCCGGAAGCCATGACCACCTGGCCCTCCTCCAGCAGGCGCACCGGGGTTTCACCGGCCTCCCACCAGTGGAGTTTGTCGATGCCTTGCAGCCGGGCGAAGGCCAGGTCCAGGCCACGGCGGGTACTGAGCAGGCGGTAGAGTTCTTCCCGGGGGACCCGGTAGGAGAGCAGCGCCCACTCCAGATTAGCCGCCGGCGTGCGTTGCAAGGCCCGAGGGCCAGGGAAGCGCTGTTGATCGAAGAGATCGGCGATGCGAGTGGGGCGCTCTCCGGGGAACGCATCACGGCGATAGGCCACGACAGTGGCAAAAATTGAATGGCTGATAAAACAGTGCCCTAGGGCACCAGAGAAGAAATCCTGGGGTGCCGGGGTACCGTCCGGCGCGGGGGCCGCCAGTTCGGGGGGTAGCGGCTCCAGCAGCCCTTCTTCGCAGGCTGCCATGGCCTCGCTGCGGGTCATATCGAGTACGTCCCAGGGGACATCGTTCTCCGCCACGGCCTGGCGCAGTTCCGTCAGGCCGCCGTTATAGCTGTCCACTGCCACCGGTACATCATGGGCCTCGGTGAAGGGTGTGAAGAGGGCACTGCGCTGGGCGTGCTCGTAGGCACCGCCCCAGCTCAATACTGTCAGAGAGTCGGCAGTGTCGGGCACTTTCGCCCTGATGGGGGTTGCCAGGACGAGCAGCCCGGCCAGAAGTCCTGGGATCAATCGTCTAGCCAGCACCGTGTTCCTCCCGTCGTAGGGCGTCGCTGTGATGCAAGAAGGCTCGAGCAATGCTCGACTCATAGGCCACCCCCAAGAAGCGCCGTTCGTCATCCACGACGGCGATGGCCTCGCCGGTGACCTTTTGTAGCTGCTGCATTGCCTCCCAAAGCGAGGCGTGCGGCTCTAGCACTGGGCGGGGCGTTTCGGGACAGTCGGCCAGGGTTGTGGCCTCGCTGCCTTCGCGGAAGGTCTCCAGGCTCGCCAGGGTCACGCAGCCTTGGTAGCGCCCTCGGCCGTCCACCAGATAAGCTTCGCCATGGCCCGCTTGACTAAGGCGCGAGATGGCCGCTTTCAGTGGGGTCGCGGGGGCCAGGGTGACGGCATCATGACTAATCAACTCGGTCAACCGCGCCTCCTGGAGCACGGCGCGGCTGCGGCCAGCGGAGAGATCCAAACCACGGCGGGCTAATTGAATATCGAATAGCGAGCGGCCGAACAGTTGGGCGGCCAGAGGATTGGCTAGCGTGACGCTGGCCAGGGCGGCGGTGGTCAACGCATAACTGCCGGTAAGTTCGAAGACGATCAGCAGGGTGGTAAGAGGCGCGCCGAGAACCGGTGCGGTGACCGCGACCATGCCGCACACCGCATAGAAGATAAACGTCTCCTGGCCACCGCCCAGCTCCGCTACCAGGGTGCCGGCTAGGGCACCGAAGAGGGTGCCGATCACCAGCGCTGGGCTGAAGACACCACCAGCGAAACCCAGCCCCAGGCACAAAGCGGTCGCGGCCAGCTTTAGTAGCAGTACCATCAGCAGCTCGCCGCCGCTATAGGCCCCGGGCAAGGTGGCGAAGCGCAGGGTTTCTTGGCCCATGCCGAGAATATCGGGTACCCAAAGAGCCGTTAGGCCGAGCAAAGCCCCGGCTAGTGCGGGATGAAGGCTGGTGGGCAGCGGTAGCCGCTTGGCCAGCTGGCCCATGGCAAGAATGGCATGCATATAGCCTCCAGCCACCAAGGCGCCTAGGCCACCCAAGGCTAGGAAAAGGGCGAATTCCCAAGGTTGAGGCACGCCAGGCTCAGTGATATGGAACAGCGTCCCCTGAGCAAGCAACTGAGTGGCCAGCACATAGCCGACGATGGCGGCGGCAGCCACTGGCGCGAAGGCGCGCAGGGCATAGTGGCGTAGCACGACTTCGTGGGCGAAGACAATGCCCGCCAGTGGTGCATTAAAGGCCGCAGCGATGGCTGCCGCTACCCCGCAAGCGATAGTGATATTGTCCTCTGAGCGCCCCAGGCGCAGCAAGCGTGTGATTAGGGAGCCGAGAGTCGCGCCGAGATGTACCAGGGGGCCGTACTGACCCACCGAGGCGCCTGCGCCTAACGACACCAAACCGCTTAACGCTGAGAGAGCACCAGCCTTGGCGGGTAGGCGACCTCGGCGGGTCTGGACGGCAGCGATGGCGTCGGCAGGGGTATGGGAGCGGCCCCCAGGCAGGCCGCGGTGCAGTTGACTAACGAGCAGCCCCCCAAGGGTTGGCACCAGCAGGGTAGCCAGTATCACCAGAGAGGTGTCTGCAGCCATCATCTGGCCTCGGGGGGAGATCAACAGCAGGTCGTTGAGCCATACCACCGCATTGACGAAGCCAACGGCTACAAGAGCCGCCACTCCGCCGACGACACTGCCCAAGAGTACCAAGCCAAGGAAACGCAAGACTGCCAGGGGGTGTCGGGGCGAAACGCTGTCTGTGCTGGGGGAGTCCATTTACCCGTTATAGGCGCTATCCGATCAGCGGGCAAGCGGCGCGCCGGCGCCATGCCGTCAGAGCTGCCTGGCGCCGGGGGAGGACTTACAGCGCTGAGATTTTAGCGCGCTGTTCTTCCAGCAACTGCTTGGTGGCTTGGAATTCGGCCAGCTTGCCGCGCTCTTTATCCACCACCGCTACCGGGGCTTTGGCGATAAAGCCGTCGTTGCTAAGCTTCTTCTCGATGCCGCCGATCAGCTTGTCCTGCTTCTCAATCTCTTTGCTTAAGCGGGCGATTTCGGCGTCTTTGTCGATCAGATCCGCCATCGGTACCAGCACTTCCATATCGCCCACCAATTGCGTGGCTGAGAGCGGGGCATCGTCTGGGTTTTCAAGCCAGGTAACGCTTTCCAGCTTGGCGAGTTTGGAAAGGAAGCGACGGTTGCTCTCCAGGCGCTCGGCGTCTTCGGGCTTGCCTTTGGTGAGCAGCACGTCAAGCGGTTTGCCGGGGGCGATGTTCATTTCGGCGCGGATGTTACGCACGGCGATGATGACGCCTTTCAACCACTCGATATCCAGGCTGGCCTGGTCGTCGATTTTGCTTTCGTCGGCTTCTGGCCAGGCTTGCAGCATGATCGACGCATCGTCACCCATATACACACCTGCCAGCGGCGACACGCGCTGCCAGATCTCTTCGGTAATATAAGGCATCATCGGGTGAGCAAGGCGCAGAATCGCTTCGAGTACGCGTACCAGCGTGCGGCGGGTACCGCGCTTGGCTTCTGCCGTGGCATTTTCATCCCACAAAACAGGCTTGGAAAGCTCCAGGTACCAGTCGCAGTACTCGTTCCAGACGAACTCATACAGCGCCTGGGAGGCGTGGTCGAAACGGTACTCGTCCATCGCCTTGGTGACCTGGGCTTCGGTTTTCTGCAGCTGCGAGATAATCCAGCGGTCGGCCAGTGAAAGCTCAACCTCTTCACCACCAGTGCCGCAATCTTCGCCTTCGGCGTTCATCAGCACGTAGCGCGAGGCGTTCCACAGCTTGTTGCAGAAGTTGCGGTAGCCGTCCAGGCGGCTCATATCAAACTTGATATCACGCCCGGTGGTGGCTTGGGAGAGGAACGTAAAGCGCAGCGCATCGGTGCCGTGGGCTTCAATACCGTCTTTGAACTCGTCCTTGGTCGCTTTGGCAATCGCCTTGGCCTGTTTCGGCTGCATCATATTGCCGGTGCGCTTTTCGAGCAGTTCATCCAGCGTGATGCCGTCGATCAGGTCGATGGGGTCGAGTACGTTGCCCTTGGATTTGGACATCTTCTGCCCTTGGCCGTCGCGCACCAAACCGTGTACGTAAACCGTCTTAAACGGTACCTGCTTGGTGAACTTCAGGGTCATCATGATCATCCGGGCAACCCAGAAGAATATGATGTCAAAGCCGGTCACTAGAACGCTGGAAGGGTGGAAGGTCTCCAGCTCCGGGGTTTGTTCCGGCCAGCCGAGGGTGCCGAACGTCCACAGGCCCGAGCTGAACCAGGTATCGAGTACGTCTTCATCTTGCGTCAAGGTTACGTCGGGGCCGAGCTCATGCTTCTCGCGAGCTTCGGCTTCGCTACGAGCAACGTAGACATTGCCTTCCTCGTCGTACCAGGCCGGGATGCGGTGGCCCCACCACAGCTGGCGGGAGATACACCAATCCTGCAGGTCGCGCATCCAGGCGAAGTACATGTTCTCGTAGTTCTTGGGCACGAACTGGATATCGCCATTTTCCACCGCTTCGATGGCGGGCTTGGCGAGGGACTCCACGGCTACAAACCACTGGTCGGTGAGCAGCGGCTCAATGACATCGCCCGAACGGTCACCATAAGGCAGGGTGTTGTTAACGGCTTCGACTTGCTCTAGCAGGCCCAGGGCGTCCATGTCGGCAACGATCTGCTTGCGCGCTTCAAAGCGGTCGAGACCTGCGTACTTGGCAGGCAGAGTGGCGTCTACATCGGGCTGGGGCTGTCCTTTCAGGTCGAAGATCTCGGCCTGTTCAAGGATCGCCGCGTCTTTGGAGAAGACGTTTATCAGCAGGTGGTTCTGGCGCTTGCCGACTTCGTAGTCGTTGAAGTCGTGGGCGGGGGTGATCTTGACGCAGCCCGAACCTTTCTCCATATCGGCGTGCTCGTCAGCAACCACCGGAATACGGCGACCGACCAGCGGTAGCTCAATGAACTTGCCGACCAGAGAGGCGTAGCGCTCATCGTCTGGATTCACCGCCACACCGGTATCGCCCAGCAGGGTCTCCGGGCGGGTGGTGGCGACTATGAGGTAATCCTTGCCATCGTTGGTTTTGACGCCGTCCGCCAGCGGGTAGCGGAAATGCCAGAAGCTGCCCTGCTGCTCTTTGTTCTCCACTTCCAGGTCAGAAATGGCGGTGTGCAGTGTCGGATCCCAGTTGACCAGGCGCTTGCCACGATAGATCAACTTCTCTTCGTGCAGGCGCACAAACACTTCTTGTACCGCCTTGTAGAAGCCGTCGTCCATGGTGAAGCGTTCGCGAGACCAGTCGACGCTAGCGCCCATGCGGCGCAGCTGGCGGGTAATATGGCCGCCGGACTCGTGTTTCCACTCCCACACTTTGTCGATAAACGCATCGCGACCAAGGTCGTGTCGGGTCTTGCCCTCTTCAGCCGCAATCTTGCGCTCCACCAGCATCTGCGTCGCGATACCGGCGTGGTCGGTGCCTACCTGCCACAGGGTGTTATTGCCCTGCATCCGTTTCCAGCGCGTCAGGGTATCCATAATGGTGTCCTGGAACGCGTGGCCCATGTGCAGGCTGCCGGTCACATTGGGCGGTGGAATCATGATCGAAAAAGGCGTGCCCTGGCCGGAGGGGGCGAAACGGTTGTCGGCTTCCCAGCGCTCGTACCAGCGGGTTTCGATCTGTTCGGGTTGGTAGGTCTTTTCCATGGAGAGTTGGCTCACGGCTGGCGAGAAATGTGCAAAAATGTATAAACGCATAAATGCGCAAATGCATAAATGCATAATTTAATGGGCGTGAGTATACCGCGTAAGGGCAGTGGTCGTCAGGGGCTACTCACGCTCTATTGTGGGTGCACAGTACGTATGTGATGTGTTTATGAGAGCTGTTTATGGGCAGAAAATCCGCGCATGGCGATTAGCCCGAGGATGGGGCCCGGCAATAGCCACCAAATGACAGCCAGCGACTGGCTCGACCACAGCGCTGTGACCAGTGCAATGGAAGGAATGGTCAGCCCAAAGCCGATCGCATTCATCATCGCCAGCGCTGCTCCTAGCCGCTCGGGTGGAGCCGTGGCGCTGGCCAGCGCAGAGAACTGCGCGGAGTCGGCAATAACGCTAACGCCCCATACGCCGAGAAGCACCAGCAGCAGCCAGGGCGAGGCGCTGCCCAACAGGGGATAAACCAAACAGAGCGCACCGGAGGTAGCCAATGCCACGCAGGCCACTCGGGCACTGCCAATCTGTCGGCTCCATTTGCCTGCCAGCACGCAGCCCGGTAAGCCCAACGCGATCACCGCAAAACTTAGCCACGGTTGAGCGCTGTTTGCAGCACCCAAGCGCTCCAGCTCCCGGGCGACCAGAAACGGCACCAGCGCCCAAAGGGCGTAAAGCTCCCAGCAGTGGCCGAAATAACCCAGTGCGGCGGCACGAAAGCGGGGCTGTTTGAAAGCGGCCAGGCCTGCCCAGGGGCGGCCGCTTTTGGCGGTGGCTGGCAGGTGGGGGCCAACGCCCAGCTTGAAAATCATTAGCGCAGCGGCCAGCGCCAGCAGTGACGCCAGCAGCAGCGGCCACTGCCAGGGTAAATGCAGCGTTAAACCGCGCAGCAGGTGCGGCGAGGCAATGCCCAGGGTCAGCATGCCCACCAGCCAACCCAGCGCGGCGCCGGCGTGGCTGGGTGTCCAGCTCACCACCAGCTTCATGCCTAGCGGATAAATCCCCGCCAGGGAAAGCCCGGTCGCAAAGCGCGCAACAGCGGCGAGCGTCACGCTCTCAGCCGCGCCGATAAAGGCGGCGTTGATCAGTGCGCCGAGAACGGCAGAAATCGCAAACAGGTGGCTGGCACGAATTCGGTCGGCAAGACCAGTGGTTGCGATCAGCAGCGTGCCGGTAATAAACCCTGCCTGAACGGCGATGGTGAGCAGACCCAAATCGCTTTCGCTGAGGCCGACGGCCTCCTGAAGCGCCAAGCCAACGCCATTAACGCTAAACCATAGCGAGGTGCCGAACAGCTGGGCGATGACAATCGTAACAAGCGGGTAGCGCGTGAACACGTTTACGTCTCCATGAGGGCAAAGGGCGCGGCCAGAGCCCGCTAATGGTAATCAACAATTTACCGTTACGACGAATTTTTTAAAAACAGCAGTGTCGGATCACAAGACCCGTCAGGATTCGTCGGGCAGGAAGTACAAATTTGTTCGCAATTGGAGTTTTTATGCACGTAGCCAAGCTTTTCCTTCCAGCCGTTGCAGCACTGGCATTCAGTGTTCCCGCCATGGCCCAGCAAATGGCTGGTAGCACTCCCAGTGTCGATGACCAAGTTGATCAACTTGACGAAATGGTCGATCTGAATGATGGGCAGAAGGAAGAACTCAGCAACCTTTTGACCCAGATGCAAGACGACGTTGGTGCCAATGAGCAGGAAGCCCAGCAGTTGCAACAGCAACTCAGTGAGCACGTTCAGACTGATTATGACGAAGCCGCCATTCGGGCAGATGCAGAGCGTCTTGGTGACCTAACGGCCGAGATGACCGCGGATAGCATTATCATACAGTCTCAGATCGAAGGCGTTTTCACTCAGGAGCAGCGCGATCAACTGGATGAGGCCGTGGCTCAACAGCAGCAGCAAATGCAACAACAGATGCAGGAGCAGATGCAGCAACAGGGGGGCTAAGGCAAAGACGCCTGGGACGCACTGACAGCGATTGCCGACTTCCGTTGATGACCCCGCCAAGTGCGGGGTCACGTGTTTGTGGCTGATGATTTTCTCGGGCTTCTTCGAGATGTTGGTATGTTCGAACAGCATTGACTGGATGCGTTGCTGAAGTTGGTTAGCGGCCACCGCTCCAGACGGCACGCTCAGAGCAGAACTCACGCTGCCGAGGGGAGCTCGCCTTCGCTGGCACCTTGACGGATCGAATCAATCAATTCTCAGGGCATTGACCTTGACCAGTCTTCCCTCTTTTCAGGTTGGTTTGCCCATATCAATGTTGTCTTCCTTGAGTGGCTACCCATTTCTGCCCGGCTGCTGTCAGACGGTACTTCTGACGGCTGCTGCGTGGCTTGTCTGGAATTGTCATTTCAATAGCGCCGACCTTTAATGCCGGACGCAGATAGGATTCCCGAAAGTGGTCTTCATGCTTCAACCCAAGCGCTGCTTGTATATCTGAGCGCTTCATTTCGCCTTGCAAGACCGCGAGTAGTCGTGTGACTTCCCCGGTGACTTCCCCGGTGACTTCCCCGGTGACTTCCCCGGTGACTGGTGGGGTATCATCCGTCCACTCCGCCTCTGGCCGCCAAGCGATTGCACTGAATTGATTGCCTGAAGGGTCATTAAGCAAGTCAATCTTTGGCCATGCCTCAAGCGCTCGTGGAATGCCACTGCCCATACCGCGATAGGGTAAGATATGGCTGGCATGTTCGGTGAGCGTAGGATTACGGCGGATGGTCTTACCCCGGCGAATGTCCTCAGCGCTCAGGCTATCCGGCAGGTGGCCAGGGCTGACAATCTCCACACGATCGGCAAAGACCATCAAGCGGACGGAAGCGCTGGTGAAGTAGTCTCGGTGAATCAAGGCATTGACCAACAACTCTTCCAGCGCCGTTTCGGGAATCTCCAACTCGCCCAGGGTGTTGAAACTACGCCCGTGCTGCACATGGTGCAAATTGCGCTTGATAAAGGCAAAAGCGCCACGGAACTGCTCCAGTAGGGTGCCCTTGATATCTTCGCTATCCAGGTAGCGAGTATCGTGCAGCGCGGTGCCGGGGAAGGCCACTGCCTTCACTTCAAAGGCCGGACGCCAGCGCTGAGGATTGCGACCAAACAGCATCAGCCCCGCCAGATTCAACTCCTGCCCATCGCCCAGGCCCAAGTTCTGCAGCAACTGCTCCCGTGTCAGACCGGAGAACTCGCTGCTCTCACCATAGCGGCGATTGAAGTAGCCAGTAAACGCCTTGTCATCGATATCCTCCACCGAAGTACCCGCTACTGGTACTACATCAGCGTAAACCAGCCCAGAACGCTGGAACATGCGCTGCAGTTCTTCGCGGGAGGTCACATGCCGTTTGTCCGACCCCTGCTTGACCCAAATGCGGCCTTGATTATCAAGATACGGTTTGGCCAGCCCATCGGGCACCTCCATCACTATTACAATGCCCTGATCTGTCTGCACATTCTCGGTCAGCGGATGCACGGGAGGACGTACATGCTGGGAGGCAGCGTTGCCAAGTAGCTGGTTCAACCGCCGTACCGCCGCGCCATCCAGCCCTGCAATTGAGCCGTCATCATTGACGCCCAGCAACAACCACCCGCCGCCACTGTTGGCAAAGGCGGCCATCTCAGCGGCAAGGCCATCCGCGTTGGTGGCATCGCGTTTGAACTGGTGGCGGCTGTCTTCGCCGCGTGCGACCATATCAAGAAGTTCACTTATCGTCATGGCTTACTTCGCTTCAGCTCGCGATGGAGAAAGGCGTCAATTTCAGCGTCTGGTCAAGCCTCTTCGCGCTGGATGCATTGTGCCTACCCCAATTTATGCGGCACGACCTCATGGCCCATCTCTTTATAGCGCTGCCAGCAGGCGCGTTTGGCGACCAGCACCTGTTGGTGCTGATTAATAATCTCGGCAATTCGCGCGTAGCGCTCTACGCCTTCGGGTATTTCCGGGTGTAGATTAAGCAGCGCGGTTTCTTCCGTGGGCACCGGCAACTGCTGCCAACCTAGCGTAATCGGCACGCTGGCAGCCATCTCGCTATCTTCTAGAGCATGGGGTAAATAGGCGTCCGGGCGGAAATTCCATAGCGCGTTATCGGCCTGCTCGGCGAGGGCTTTGTCTTCACAGTGGAGATGCAGGCGGTAGCCTTTGCGCCAGATGGTCTCGGCCAGTTTGCAGGCGAACTGCAAGCGCGCCTCCAAGGTAGTATCGGGCAGAATGTAGAAATCAATGCGCGCCATAGCGGTTCCAGGTAAAACGATTTCAGATACGTCGATTGCAAACAGCACCGCCGCAAGAATGCGGCGGTGCTGAAAGGATAAGCGCTGGTTTTAAAACCGCTTAAACCAGCTGGGTTAGCCAGCCGTACTTATCTTCGCTGCGGCCATACTGCAGGTCGAGCAGCTTGGTACGAATGCGCATGGCAATCTCATTATTGCCACCGGCAGCTAGCTTGATACGCTCGTTTTCGCTGACCAGTTCACCTACTGGGGTGATAACCGCGGCGGTACCGCAGGCAAAGATCTCGGTGATCTCGCCAGACGCCGCGCCTTCGCGCCATTCGTCAATGCTAATCGGGCGCTCTTCCGGCGTTAGGCCTTCATCTTTCGCCAGGGTTAGTACCGAGTTGCGGGTCACGCCTTCCAAAATCGTGTCGGTCAGGCGCGGGGTCACCAAGCGGCCATCTTTGAAGACGAAGAACAGGTTCATGCCGCCGAGTTCTTCCACCCACTTGTTTTCAGCGGCATCGAGGAACGCGACCTGACCACACTGGTGGGCTTCGGCCTCTTTCTGCGCAGCCAATGAAGCAGCGTAGTTACCGCCACACTTGGCAAAGCCAGTACCGCCGGGGGCTGCGCGCTTGTAGTTAGACGAGAGCCAGATTGATACCGGGGCAATGCCGCCTTTAAAGTACGCCGCCGCGGGGGAGGCGATCACGTAGTAGTCCACCTCATGGGCGGGGCGTACGCCCAAGAAGGCTTCCGAGGCGATCATAAACGGACGCAGGTAGAGGCTGCACTCGTCAGATGCGCTGGCGGGTGTCGGTACCCAGACATGGTCTTGCGCTAATAGCGCTTTTAGCGAGCCAATAAAGTCTTCATCGGAAAGTTCCGGCAGCGCTAACCGGCGGGCACTGCGGCGGAAGCGCTCGGCGTTTTTCTCAGGGCGGAACGTCCAGATAGAGCCGTCGGCATGGCGATAGGCCTTGATGCCCTCAAAAATTTCCTGGCCGTAATGCAGCACAGAGGCGGCGGGATCCAGCGTTAGCGGGCCGTAAGGGCGCACTTGGTGGCCGTGCCAGTCGGCGTCAACCGTCCAGCGCACATGGGCCATGTGATCGGTAAAGTGTTTGCCAAAGCCGGGGTTTTTGAGAATGTTGTCACGGATCTCATCGGCTATCGGCTGGTTGGATGGCAGAATCTCAAAGTTAGTGGGCACGGCATGTTCTCTCTACTTGATCCAAGCCCTGAAGGGCAAATATAGGCGTCGTAATATAAGCGTTAAAGTGGTCGTAGCGTGTGCCTTGAGATAAGGCACACGCTAATGGGTTTAGGTGTAACGGTTGCGTCAAATAAAGGCAACCGTTGATTGCCCAATTGTGTTGTTAGACGTCGCTATTTTCTACTTGGGCGTCTGCTTCACGGTCAAGCAGGTACTGGGTTAACAGCCCAACGGGGCGGCCGGTGGCGCCTTTTTGCTTGCCGGAGTGCCATGCGGTGCCGGCGATATCCAGGTGCGCCCAGGGGAAGTGATCGGCAAAGCGTGACAAGAAGCACGCAGCGGTAATCGTGCCTGCCGGGCGGCCACCAATATTGGCAAGGTCGGCAAAGTTGGACTCAAGCTGCTCTTGATACTCATCCCACAGCGGCAAGTGCCAGGCGCGATCCCAGGCGGCTTCGCCCGCATCCAGCAGATCCAGTGCCAAGTCATCGTCGTTGGAGAGCAGGCCGGTGGCGTGGTGGCCCAGGCCAATAATCACGGCGCCGGTGAGAGTGGCGATATCCACTACACTGGCCGGGGTAAAGCGCTCGGCGTAGGTGAGTGCATCGCACAGCACCAGGCGGCCTTCCGCGTCGGTGTTAAGCACTTCGACGGTCAAACCTTTGAGGGTTTTGATGATGTCGCCGGGCTTGGTGGCATTGCCATCTGGCATGTTTTCCGCGGCGGCAACAATAAATACCAGGTTGAGCTTGGGTTTAATCGCCAATACCGCTTTGACGGTGCCGAACACGCTGGCGGCGCCGCACATATCGAACTTCATTTCGTCCATGCTTTCGCCGGGCTTGAGCGAAATGCCGCCGGTATCAAAAGTAATGCCTTTGCCTACCAATACATGGGGCGCTTCTTCGCTTTCTTCGGCGCCCTGGTACTTCATAACGATCAAGCGTGTCGGCTCTTTGCTGCCGCGGCCTACGGATAGTAGCGAGCCTGCGCCCAGAGCTTCCAGCGCTTCTTCATCGAGAATCTCGACCTTGAGCGCGCCTTGTGAGTCGCGACCCAACTGCTCTGCCTGCTCGGCTAAATAGCTGGGCGTACAGACGTTACCGGGCAGGTTGCCCAGCGTGCGGGTGTAGTTGATGCCTTGGCCAATAGCGTTGCCCACTAACGCACCCTGCTTAACCTGCGGGACAGCGTCAGCATCGGTGATAATTAACGTTAGCTTGGCGAGGCTGGGGGCTGGCGCGGGCGAGGATTTGAACTGATCAAAGCGATAGATAGCCCGCTCCGCAGATTCCATTACCTTGCGCGCTTTCCAGGCCGCATCGCGGTCAGTCAACGGAACATCGCCAAATACTACGCTGGCTTCGTCAATAGGCAGTTTCACTAGCGCGGTCATGGCCGCATCCAGCGCCTTGATGAAGGCCGCTTCCTGGCATTTTTCGCGCTCTCCCAAGCCCACCAGCAAAATGCGTTCGGCCCCCAGGCCTGGCGCAAAGGGTACTAGTTGCACGTTGCCCAGTGCTGCGTCAAAGTCGCCGCGTTCGAGCAATTGGCCAATCAGGCGCTCGCTGGCGTCGTCCAGTTTGGCAACGGTGGGCAGGAAGTCGCCACCTTTATAAACCGGCACCAAAAGGCAGGGTGTTTCAGCTTTGGCTGGGTTCGCGGTCTGAACGGAAAATTCCATGACGTCTCCAACAAGACAAGCATCGAGGGATTCGGGATAATGCCCCGTTGCTTTTGATTTTGAAAAGGGACTGAAAATAGTTTGATTAGTGTACCCAAGCCATACGCTTATTGCATGGCATCCTGCACGACTAGCCGGAGAGCGCGTTGATTTTATTTCGGTATCTAACTCGCGAAGTATTACTCACCATGTCGGCAGTCGCTGGCATTCTACTGCTGGTGATTATGGGCAGCCGCTTTATCCGCTATTTTTCGGACGCGGCGGAGGGCGATATTCCCGTCACCATGCTAGGCAGTCTGATGATGTTTCACCTGCCTGGCTTTATGGAACTGATTCTACCGCTGTCGTTTTTTCTAGGCATCCTGCTCGCCTACGGGCAGCTCTATATGAACAGCGAAATCACTGTAATGGTCGCCTGTGGGATGAGCCCCACGCGGCTATTGAAGGTGACGTTGCTGCCTGCCAGCGTGGTGGCGGTACTGGTCGGTGTCTGCAGCCTGTGGCTAACGCCTTTTGGGGCGCTGCAAACCGAGACCGCGCTGGAAGAACAGCGCAGTCGCCTGGATGTTTCCGTGTTGGCGCCGGGGCGCTTTCAAGAGTTCGGCGGTGGCCGTACCGCTTACATCGGCAGCTTCTCAAGCGACGGAACGGAAATGCAGGATGTGCTGGTGCACGAGCAGAACCAACAAGGCGACGAAGGTACTCACGACTACGTTACCCGGGCGGCATCGGGCTATCAGGAAACCCGCCTCGAAACGGGTAGCCGTTTTCTGGTGTTGGATGACGGTGAGCGCTACGGGGTGACGCCGGGCGATAAGAGCGCCGAGCGGCTAACGTTTGAGCGTTATACATTGCGACTAGGGCTGAATCGCGACCGGCAGGAACTGGATTCACTGGAGTACGCCACTACGCCTGCGCTATGGAGTAATCCAAGCCCCCGTGCCCAAGCCCAGTGGCAGTGGCGGGCAGGGCTCCCGCTTATGGTGTTTGTGCTGGCCTTGATGGCGCAGCCGCTTTCCCGGGTTAATCCCCGCCAGGGGCGCTTTGGCAAACTGCTGCCCGCGGTATTTTTATACGTCGCCTATCTTAGTCTGCTGCTCGCGGTTGTCGATGCGATTGGCAGTGGCACTTGGTCCACCACGCTGGGCGTGTGGCCAGTCCATGGGCTGTTTTTAGGGCTGGGCCTATTATTGCTATGGCGCTCGCAACGCAAGGGGATGCGATAATGGTGCTTGACCGTCTTGATCGTTATATCGCCCGCAACGTGCTGGCGGCCATTATCGTCGTTCAGTTCGTGCTGCTGGGGTTGGATATTACCATCGCTTATATCGATGATTTAGGCGATGTGCAGGCGGGCTATACCGCCTTCGATGCGCTGCTTTACCTGCTAATGCGCACGCCTTGGCGATTCTATCAGTACGCCCCGGTAGCCGTATTAATTGGCGCGCTGATTGGCTTAGGCAGCATGGCTTCCAGCAATGAGCTTACCGTTATGCGCGCCGCTGGGCGTTCTCTGGCGCGCATTGTATGGGGGGTGATGAAACCCGTGCTGGTGGTCGTGGTCGTGGTGCTGTTAGTTGCCGAATACGTTAGCCCACGCACCGAGCAGTATGCCGAGGCGTGGCGGCTGGAAAAACTCCAGGGTGAAGGCGCTGTGTTGACCAGTCGCAGCGGCTGGCAGATAGAGGGTGACAGCGTCTACCGTTTTGGGGCAATTCGCGCGGATAACGTCGTGCTCGATTTAACCCGCTATCGCTTTGATGACCGCCAACTGGTCGAAGCCACTTACGCTCAGCGCGCACACTGGGAAAACGATGCCTGGCGTTTGGAAAACGTCGCTACCACGCGTATTTTTGACGATCACACCGAGTCTGAGCAGATGGCAAGCATGGGTTGGGACACCTCTTTCACCCCCACCCAGCTAGAGAGGCTGCTGCGCGATATTGAGAGTCAGGCGCCCAGCGAGCTTTGGGCCTATGCCCAGTTCCTTGAAGAGCAGAACCTGCAGAATGATCAGGCACTGCTGTATTTTTGGCAGAAGATGCTGATGCCGCTCACCATGGGGTCGCTGGTGCTGATTGCCGCCTCCTTTGTATTTGGCCCGCTGCGCACCGTGGCCGCTGGTACTCGGGTGTTTTATGGCGTTGTCACTGGGCTGAGCTTTAAGTACGTTCAGGATCTACTGGCGCCCGCCTCGACGATATTTGGCTTTTCACCCGTCTGGGCCGTACTGGTGCCGACTCTGGCCTGCGCTGGGGTCGGGATCTACTTTCTACGTCGCAATGGTTAATGCCGCAATAGTAGCCATCACAGCCTCGTATCGTCCAGAAACAGCCAGCAACCACGAAGAGAACTATGCAAACACGACGCTTTACTCAGTTGGACAGCGTATGGCCAGCCGGTCTTGGCCGACGACTGGGCGCCATGCTGTATGACGGCTTTTTGGTCACCGCGATTTGGATTGCGGTGACCGTCGTGCATATGCTGTTTTTCCGCTATGTGCTGGGTCAACAGCCCGAAGAGATTGGCACTACGGCCAGCGATGTTTTGAGTTTGCAGCTCTTGCTGGTGTTTTTTGTCACGCTGTTTTTTGTTTTCTCCTGGTCGCGCGGTGGTATGACCTTGGGTATGCAGGCATGGCGATTACGGGTGCAAACGGTAGACGGGGATTCACTGAACTTGAAGCAATGCCTCATCCGCTGCGCGGTGGCGTGGCTCTCGCTGCTGGCGTTTGGTTTGGGCTACTTATGGGTGCTGTTCGATAAACAGCGGCGTAGCTGGCCGGATATTGCTTCCAACACGCAAACGGTGGTTTTGCCGAAAAAATAATTTCAGCTGGTATGGGGCAAAAAGTGCTTTTACGCCAGTACGTTATTTTGCTGCTCTTGCTTATTAAGACGAATGGATAGCAAAAAGCAGTCATTTCTACTTGATAAGATGTATGCGAATCATTTACATTCATCTCATGATTTTTATGAGGTGTCGCCATGTACGTTTGCGTGTGCAAGGGAGTAACCGATCATCAGATTCGCCAGCACGTTAGCGACGGAGCGCGCAGCTGGCGAGAAGTACGCGAGGCAACCGGCTGCGCAACGCAGTGCGGTAAGTGCGCGTGCTACGCTAAATCAATTACCCGCGATGCCGTTCAGGAAGCACGTCAAGAAGCCGATATGGGCCTTGCCTACGCCGTGTGACGCGAATCACTATTGTTAGGGTTATCTTTAGCAAATAACTGATTTGCTTGAACTTTTAATCATCTTATCTATACTCTCAGAAACGCTGGGGGTATAGCTATTTGCGCCTATACTCTTCTCCAAACGTAACTGCTTGATCGTATTGTCTAAACTAGATTAAACATCAGCATTACAGTAGAAAAGGTGACGTCATGAAAGGTGATACGAAAGTTATTGAGCATCTCAATAAGGCGCTCGGCAACGAACTGGTTGCGATCAATCAGTACTTTTTGCACGCCAAGATGTACAAAGACTGGGGCCTAAAAGCACTCGCCAAGTGGGAATACGATGAGTCCATCGAAGAGATGCAGCACGCTGACAAGATCATCGAGCGTATCCTATTCCTGGAAGGTATTCCCAACCTGCAAGACCTGGGCAAGCTGCACATTGGCGAAAACGTCAAAGAAATGCTCGAAAGCGATCTAAAAATTGAGCACGATGGCCGCAACGACTACATCGAAGCCATCACCTATTGTGAAAGCGTTAAAGATTACGTTACCCGCGACATGCTCCGCGATCTGCTCGCCGACGAAGAAGACCATATCGATCACATCGAAACGGAACTTGGTTTGATCGACAAGGTGGGTATTCAGAATTACATGCAACGCCAAATGCAGATGGCAGGCGACGAGTAAAACGCTATCGCGCGTATGTCGCGTATGTATAGAAGTAAGCTAGCAACCAAAACTAGCTAAAAAGCAGCCAGTCAGGGCTAACTGACTGGCTGCTTTCGTTCTAAGGTCTCCTTTAACCTATCGATTTTCCTGCTTCCCTTTTCCCCTATGCGTTCCTTCACTACTTACCCATCTAACATTTTTGCGGCAACTTGGATTTCGCGCTGAGGTGTGCCGATAGCCAACGGCGCTAACTTAGCCAGTGAGTGTCATAAGCCTGACATCGTTATGATGTTGGATGGTTAATCGGACATAGCAAGTTTAATAACTTAATCAGTCGTTTCTTAAGCTTAGGCAAGGGATTAACTCCATCATGATACTCAAACGCAGACCAACCCTGTTGGCGCTGGCTGCTGTGCTGGCCGCCACGCAAGCGGCAGGCGCGGCAGATCAACATTTCAACCGCATCGCCAGTTTCGCGGTTCCCGATAACATGGCCGAGGGCGAGGATCGTACACGCGAGACCGCGCCTGAAATCATTGCTGCTTCCGGTGATGGCATGACGCTGGTGTATACCGATAGCCCGCTGGGCGTGATTGGGCGCATCGATATCAGCGACCCGGCTAATCCGCAACCGCTGGGTAATATCGTTATGGACGGCGAGCCTACGGCCGTATCGGTGCTCGGCAATATGGCCTATGTCGGAGTGAATACATCGGTTTCCTACAGCGAACCTTCCGGGGAGCTGCGCACGGTCGATTTAGCCAGTGGCGAGATACTCGCCTCCTGCCCGCTGGACGGACAGCCCGATAGTGTAGCTTCCGCTGCGGCCCCCGATGGGCGCTTTGTCGCTGTCGCCATTGAGAACGAACGCGACGAAGAGGCGGGCGATGGACGTGTACCGCAGATGCCCGGCGGTTCCGTGGCACTGGTGAAGATCAATGCGGAAGGGCTGGTTAACTGTGACAGCCTGCTCTACGCCGACGTAACCGGGCTCGCCGAGATCGCCCCCGAGGATCCCGAGCCGGAGTTTGTCGATATCAACACCCTGGGTGAGACCGTCGTGACCGTGCAGGAGAACAACCACCTGGTGGTGCTCGACTACGCCGGTAAGGTGGTGGCGGATTTCAGCGCCGGGACTGTCGACCTGGACGGCATTGACGCCAGCGATGACGGTGCACTGATCTTCAACGAGCAGCAAGCCGAGCGTCTGCGCGAGCCGGATGCGCTGCAGTGGATCGACAACGACCACTTCGCTATTGCCAACGAAGGCGATATGGATGGCGGCGCGCGCGGCTGGACGATCTTCAACAAGCGTGGCGAGGTGGTATACGAGTCAGGTACTTCATTCGAGCGCGCGGTGATTGAAGCGGGTCACTACCCCGATAAGCGTTCGGATGCCAAAGGCAGCGAGCCGGAGGGGATGGAGTTTGCGGTGTTCGAAGGTACGCCCTATGTCTTCCTGCTTTCCGAGCGCGGCTCGCTGGTGGGCGTTTATGACGTTAGCAACCTGGCCGAACCGCAGCTCACCCAGCTACTGCCCTCGGGCCTGTCTCCCGAAGGCGCCGTGGCGATTCCCAGCCGTGGCCTGTTAGCCACCGCCAATGAAGGAGATCTGGGCGAAGACGGCGGCCCCCGCGCCCATGTCATGATTTATCAATACCAGGATGCGCCAGCGGTCTATCCCACCCTGACCTCGGCGGGCGCTGATGAACTGATCGGCTGGGGCGCACTTTCCGGTTTGGTCGCCGCTGATGACATGCTCTACGCGGTCAACGACAGCTTCTACAGCGCCCAGCCGCGCATCTTTACCATCGACCCCTCAGCCTCCCCGGCGCGGATTACGGCAGCACTGGACGTGACCCGCAACGGTGAGCCTGCGCTAGGGCTGGATATGGAAGGCATTACCACCGATGGTGAAGGTGGCTTCTGGGTCGCTTCCGAAGGTAACGACAAAGGCCTTGCCAACACCCTTTATCATGTGGGTTCCGACGGCGAGATTATCCAAGGAATTGCACTGCCCGAGGCGCTCGCTCAACAGGCATTGAAGTGGGGATTAGAAGGCGTCACGCGCATTGATGATCAACTGTGGCTGGCGGTGCAGCGCCCTTGGCAGGATGACCCCGAGGGCATGGTCAAGCTGCTGCGTTTTGATATCGACAGTGGCGAGTGGGCCGCTGTTCATTACCCGCTGGATAACGTGGAACAGGGTTGGATTGGCCTCTCCGAAATCACCGCCCATGGCGATTGGCTTTATTTGATCGAGCGCGACAACCAGATCGGCGCCGAGGCGAAGGTTAAGCAAGTGACCCGCGTTGCCCTGGACGGCCTGGAACCCGCCCCGCTGGGCGGTGAGCTGCCGGTGGTCGAGAAACAGCTAGTGCGCGACCTGATTCCCGACCTGGCCAGCTACAACGGCTTTGTGGTGGACAAGATTGAAGGAATGGCGATCAACGATAATGGCAACGCCTGGCTGGTCAGCGACAACGACGGTGTGGACGATAGTTCCGGCGAGACCTACTTCTGGTCGATACCGCTAGAGTAGTCCCTGCCTGTATTCGTCTATACCGCAGCAGCATGGAAGCGATAAACATGAGGAGTAGGGGAGAAAAGGTAGGATAAAAGAGATAGGAGAAAAAGCGAGGGCACGCATCAAACACGGTTATGTGGCTGATGTGTGCCCTTTTTTGTGGCGTGACTCTTGTGTGGAGAGTGTCTTGTGAAGAGCGTCCTGTGAAGAAAGTGTGGCGGTAACGTTATGGAGCGCCTAACTATTTAGCGGCAATCGCCTCACCGCTGTCCACAAACTGGCTCGGTACCGCCGGCTCATCAACGGCAAAAGTTGCCCGGCTTAGACGACGGACACGCTTCATAAACAGCGCGATGCAAAGGAGCGTACCTAGCGCCGCGACCACATAGCTTAGCTGCAGCGGTAGACCAAAACCGATCGGCGCGTAGGCTAAGTAGGTAAACGTGGCCATGGTCATGAAGGTGGCTGGGATCGAGGTGATCCAGTGAGGCTTACGCGACAGCACCAAGTACATGGTGCCTACCCACAGCGCGATCACGGCGGTGGTCTGGTTCGCCCAGGAGAAGTAGCGCCATAGCAGTGTGAAGTCCATATGGGTTAGCGCGTAAGACACCACAAACAGCGGTAGAGCGACCATGACGCGCTTCATAATCGGCTTTTGATCGATCTTGATGTAGTCGGCGATGATCATCCGTGCGCTGCGAAAGGCGGTATCGCCCGAGGTGATCGGCAGCACAATAACGCCGAGCACGGCCAGGGTGCCGCCTATAGCGCCGAGCATGGTGGTAGAAACTTCGCTTACCACCGCAGCAGGGCCACCGGCTGCCAGCACATCGGAAAGCGACTGGTCGCCATAGAACAGGCTCATGGCGGCGGCCGCCCATATCATTGCGATAATGCCTTCGGTGATCATCATGCCGTAGAAAATTTTGCGACCATTGGTTTCGTTTTGGGTGGTGCGCGAAATAATCGGCGTTTGGGTGGCGTGAAAACCTGAAAGCGCGCCGCAGGAGATGGTTAAAAACAGCAGCGGGAAAATCGGTGCGGCGTCAGGGTGCATGTTCTGAAACGAGAGCTCAGGGATCGGAGCGCCCGTGATGATCAAGCCGATACCGATACCCGCCGCGCTGAACAGCAGCAGGGCGCCAAAATAGGGGTAGATACGGCCAATGACCTTATCAATCGGCAGCAGGGTGGCGATCAAGTAATAAATAAAGATAGCGACGATGATCAGCGTTAACGACAGCGAGGTCATATTGGCCAGCAGCGCCGCAGGCGAGGTGACGAATACCGTACCGACTAAAAGCAGCAGCAGAATCGCGAAACCATTGACCACATGCTTCATCGCTTTACCCAGGAACTTGCCGGCCAGTTGCGGCAGGTGAGCGCCGTGGTTGCGGATCGAGATCATGCCGGTCAGGTAATCGTGAACAGCACCGGCAAAGATACAGCCAATCACAATCCACACAAACGCCACTGGCCCATACAGCGCGCCGAGAATCGGGCCAAAAATAGGGCCGACACCGGCAATGTTTAATAACTGAATGAGTGAATTGCGCGTAGTGTTCATCGGCACATAGTCGATGTTGTCGCGCATGCTGAAAGCGGGCGTCTGACGCTTGCGGTCAGTTACAAACACACGCTCAACGAATTTCCCATAGGTAAAGTAGCCCGCTATCAGCAGCAGGATCGATACGATAAAGGTGATCATCTAAGGTACCTAGAGCAGTGAGGGGGATGGGCGAGCATGTCGGAGAGCATGCAAGCAGGCACTTCTTTAGCAGAGCTGAATGTACAGATAACCACTATAAAATCACAGCTAGACTTTAGTGGGCCGTAAGCAAAAAAAAGGACAGCCGAGAGGCTGCCCATTTTGTCGATTAACAACAACGGTAAAGCTTAAGACTCTACGACGCCGCAAGCCATTCGGGTGCCGCCGCCGCCCAGGTGGGGTTCATCTTTGTAGGTGTCGCCGCCTTCGTGAATCATCAAGCTGCGGCCAGGCATATCTTCCATGCTCAAGCGCGGCGCCAAGACGGGGAGATTGGCTTCGCCATCTTCATTAACGGTTAGCACCGGTAGATCGCCTAAATGACCTTCTCCATAGGGGCCTTGGTGAGTGCCGGTTTCTTCAGGGTCATAGTGTCCGCCAGCCGACAGTGCTGCAGTCATCTCGCCACTGTCATTCTCGGCGGGATCACAGCTGGCGTTCTGGTGAACATGAAAACCGTAGACCCCAGGCTCAAGGCCCGTCAATGAAGGTGTCAGCAGTAAGCCGTGATCCGTATGTTCAAGGGATACGGTACCGATTGACTCTTCATTACCCTCGGTGCTGACTTTATGCATCTCGACATCAAGCGTTTCATTGGCTTGTGCCGCTGAGGTGGCGAGCAGCAGCGAGGCGGCAATAGCGGTAAGCGGTGTTGAGAAACGTATAGTTGAATAGCGCATGTTGATCTCCTTCCGAATCCATGGAAACGCTGTAGCAGCGTTGCTTACTCAAGGTAGTTGGCTAGCAGTTACATTGCCAATTTAACGTGCCGAAGCAAAGGATACATCGTGCAAATTCAATAACGTAGAAGCGAGTGCCTGAGTGCGCGGCACCAGTGTGTCCAGCAAACAGTACTCTTCGTCAGTGTGCATTTTTGCGCCGACAGGGCCAAGACCGCACAGAGTGGGAATGCCCAGGCTGGCCGTCCAGCCCGCATCAGAACAGCCGCCAGTGAATTCGCCGTCAACAGCAAACCCGATCGCCTTAGCCTGAACCTGATAAAGCTCAAACAGCGCGCTGCTCATACGTGCTTCGAGAGGATAAAATTCAGAGGTTTGTTCTATGGTCGCAAGAGTGTCGGGAACGTCGGATTCCGCGATAATCGCCTCAATGGCTTTATACAGCTGATCACGCTGGGCGGTGGTAACAAAACGAGTGTCCAACTGTGCCGACGCGAAAGGCGCGACGGTATTGCGTGATACACCACCGGTGATGGTGCCCACATTGGTGGTGATACCTGCCTCGTAATCGGTCAACGCATGCAGCTTGATGATCTTGCGGGCGAGTGTTTCGATGGCGCTGGCGCCATCGGCATGGCTCACGCCGGAGTGGGCGGCTTTGCCGGTGACGTTGATCAAAAAACCAGCACCTCCTTTGCGACCAGTGACCACATTGCCGCTGACCCGCCCTGGCTCGACGTTCAAGACGGCACGTGCCCCCTGGGCGGTGGCTTCGATGAACGCCCGCCCATCTGGCGAGCCAATCTCCTCATCAGCGGTAAACAGGGCGCGAACGGGCAATGGGCAGTTGGGCAGGCGGCTTAATGCGCGCAGTACAAAGCAGTTCATGACCAGGCCGCTTTTCATATCGGCAACGCCAGGGCCAAAGCCGACGTTGTCTTGCTGGGTATAACCTCGGCTAGCCACGGTGCCGGTAGGAAAAACCGTATCGCGATGGCCCATTAAGAGCACATGGCCTTGGCCAGTTCCTCCCAGTTGTGCTTCTAAAATATCGCCTGACTCAGGGCGCTGGTGGCGTATGATGGTGATGCCATCTTGTTCAAGCCATTGAGTAATCTGATCGGCAACCGCATCCGTGCCTGCTTTGTCGTAGCTGTTGGAATCGATATTGACCAGCGCCTCAAGGCAATCTTGCATCGCCTGCTGCTGGCCTTCCAGCCACGCGCAAACCTGTTGGGTTAGTTCGTCTTGCATAAGGCTTTCTCTCTCATGATGTCTGATCCTTGGTCACTCAAATCCCAGAATAGCCCCGCCATTAAGATCAGTGCCTCTGAAGCGATGCTCCCCAATAGGTGTTCGTCAGGCGCGTGCTGGGAGCAGGAGGGGTAGGAGTGTGGAACCCATAGCGTGGGTAAGCCCAGGGTTTCGGCAAACACATCGTTGGGTAACGAGCCGCCTAAGTTGGGTAGCAGCGTCGGCGTTTTATGGGTGGAGCGTTGCATAGAGGCCAACGCCCAGCCCACCCAGGGGTCTTCAGGATCGAGTCGTGTCGCCGCCATTTGCGACATGCGCGCAGCGCTTACCTCAATATCGTGATAGCCGTGTTGATCCAGGTGATGGCGTAAATGGACGAGAAAATTGTCCTGGTCGCTGCCCACCACATAACGCAGTTGGCAGTGGGCATAGGCCGTTGGCGGAATAGCATTGGCCGGGGCATCCGGGTTGCCCGCCTTCATGGCGAGCACTTCTAAGGTGTTCCAGCCAAACAGTCGTTCAGCGGGCGATAGTCCTGGCTCACCCCAGTCAGTGTCGATAGTGGGGGCATTGTCGCCGACGCCGACTTCCAATGCGGCGAGCGCTTTACGCACGGCTTCGGGTATTGGGTCAGGCCGTAGGCCTTGGATTTGAATAACGCCGTTGGCATCCACCAGTGTGGCGAGTGCATTGGCCAGACGCACCGCAGGGTTTTTTAATACGCCACCCCAGTTGCCCGAGTGGTGAGCGCCTTCACGGGCCTGGAGTTTAAGGTCGAAATTGAAGGAACCCCGTGAACCTAAAAACAGCGTGGGAGCGTCGGCATTCAAACGCGGCCCATCTGAGCCAATAAACACATCGGCGGCGAGGCGGTCACGGTAGCGGTGGCAGATCTCTTTTAAGCCAGGGGAGCCCGTCTCCTCGCCCATTTCCAGCACCAGCTTAACGTTATAGCCCAGGCGCCCATTGCTTGCTTTCAGCACGCAGCCCAGCGCGGCTAAATTGATGGTGTGCTGGCCTTTGTTATCCGCCGTGCCACGCCCGTACCAGCGATCCCCTTGCTGGGTGATTTTCCAGGGCGAAAGACCTTCAGCCCATTGGTCGTCATAGCCGCGGATGACATCGCCATGACCGTAAGTTAATACGCTGAACGAGGCTTCTGGCTCAAGGCGTTCAGCAAGCAGAAACGGCCCAAACCCTTCAGTCGGGTTATCAACAATGTCCCAGCTAAAACCGAGCTGCTCAATATCGGGAATAATCTGTTCAGTAAGGTAGCGTTGAAGCTCTTCCAGCCGATGGGGTTCCTGGCTTTCGCTGCGGATGGCAATACGCGGCGAAAGCTGATTATAAAACTCGCCACTATCAAAATAGGCTTTAGCATTGTCTAAGGCGTGTTGGCGCGACATAAGCATTCCTTTTTAACGTTAGGTATTAGTTAACCGTATTTAGGCAAAGTGACAGGCGACACTCGACTGGTTGCCTTGAGCAGTACTCTGAGCAATAGCGCTCAGTGCGGGCGCTTGCTGGGCACACTCTGGCTGAGCCATCGGACATCGAGGGTGGAAGGCGCAGCCTGAAGGTGGCTGAGTGGGGTCGGGCTGGCCTGCCCCCAGGCCTATGTCGGGCACGCCTAGACCTGGCTCCGGGGTCAACGCGGAAGCGAGTAGCGCTTGGGTATATGGGTGGCGTGGTGAGGTGAAGATTTGCTCACGGGTACCCTCTTCGACAATCTGGCCTAGATACATGACCGCGAGCCGGTCCGCGAGATGTTCGACCACGGCGAGGTCGTGGCTAATAAACAGGTAGGTAAGGCCAAACTCATCTTTAAGGTCGAGCAGTAGATTGAGGATCTGCGCCTGGATCGATACATCCAGCGCGGAAGTGGGTTCGTCACAAATCACCAGATCAGGGCGCATAATCAGCGCTCTGGCAATTGCCACCCGCTGGCGCTGCCCCCCTGACATTTGCCCGGGGTATTGCTGGGCGGCGCGTTTGGGTAGGCCGACCAGGTCAAGCATCTGATCGACCTTCGCTGCCTGTTCACGGGGCGTGCCTAGCGCGTGAATACGTAGCGGTAGACCAACGATCTGAGCAATCCGCTGGCGTGGGTTAAGCGACGAATAAGGGTCTTGGAAGATCGGCTGTATATGCCGGGCCAGTGCCTTTTGGTTAGCGTTAACAATCGCTTTGCCATTGATCAGCACATCGCCCGAACTAGGGGGTGTCAGCCCCAGCAGCATCTTGGCCAAGGTGCTCTTGCCACAGCCTGATTCGCCCACCAGCCCCATCACCTGGCCGCGCGGAACGCGTAGCGATACCTCATTGACTGCTTTTAAGGTTTGAGGCTTATGTAGCATGCCACCGCCCAGTTTGAACGTTTTAGACAGCGCGCAGAGTTCAAGGGCAAGAGGATCCATACTGTCTGCAGGAGAGGTGGTGCTTGTCATGACGTTACCTCCTGATCGTTTAGTGGCGCTGGGCTGGCTAGCTGATGGGCAAAGTGGCAGCGTGAAAAGTGCTCGCCTGCCACAGCCTGTAAGGGGGGCGTGGTTCGGCACCGCTCATCCGCTTGATCGCAGCGATTGCAAAAGGCGCAGCCCTCGATTTTGCCTACCAAGCTGGGCACTACGCCTGGGATCGCCTGCAAACGACTGCCTGGCAGTGTCTTGCCGGGCGTCGGTATGCAGCGCAACAAACCTTGGGTATAGGGATGGCTGGGGGCTTTAAAGAGCGCCTGTGCAGAGGCGGTTTCAATCACTTCGCCGGCATACATCACGGCGACCCGGTCGGCGATACGCGCAACGACACCCAAGTCGTGGGTGATGAAAATGATCGCCGTGCCAAACTCCTGCTGTAAGTCGCGTAGCAGGTGCAGGATTTGCGCCTGAATCGTCACATCTAATGCAGTGGTGGGTTCATCGGCGATGATCAAATCGGGCTCACACATTAGTGCCATGGCGATCATCACCCGCTGGCGCAACCCGCCTGAAAGCTGGTGGGGATATTGGCGCATGCGCTCTTCTGCAGCGCTAATGCCGACTCGTTTAAGCAAATAGAGGGCGCGGTCATGGGCCGCTTTACGTGACACCCGCTGATGACGAAGCAGGGCTTCGCAGAGCTGATTGCCCAAGGTATAGGCGGGGTTGAGGGCGGTCATGGGTTCCTGAAAAATCATCGCCATGCGTGCGCCACGTAAATTGCTGCGTTCGCGCTCAGAAACCGTGAGCAGATTGACACCGTCAAAGTTGAGGCAATCGGCGTTTATCTGCGCCTTGCCCGGTAGCAGGCCCATTAATGCCAGTGAGGTCATGGATTTACCACAGCCTGACTCACCTACAAGACAGAGCATTTCTCCACGCTCAACGTGAAAGTCGATACCCCGTACCGCGTGAAGGGTGCCCTTTGCCACGGGCAAGTCGACGCGCAGCTGTTTAACCGTCAGTAGAGGCGAGCTTGTTGCCGCGGAATGCTCAGCGGTTGATAGATTACTCATTGCGGCCTCCCGGTGCGCTGAGATCGCGCAGTCCATCACCCAGCAAGTTAATCGCCAGCACTAGCATAAACAGCGCACCGCCGGGGATCGTAATCACCCAGGGCTGAAAGAACATATAGGTTTTGCCTTCGGCGATCATTAGCCCCCAGGAGGGCGAGGGTGGCTGCACACCCATGCCTAGAAATGACAGCGTTGCTTCGAGCAAAATGGCGTTGGCGACCTCAAGGGTGGCGACGACAATCAACGCGCCTGCAATGTTAGGAAGCACTTCGCGTAGCAGAATGTAGGGCAGAGGGCAGCCCAACGCCTGGGCGGCTTGCACATACTCGGCATCGCGCAGTTGCTGGGTGGCCGAGCGGGCGACGACCGCGAAACGATCCCATAGCAGCAGGCCTAGCAGTAGCGTAACGGTTAGCATTGATCCGCCGATCAGCGAGGCCATGGCCAGCGCCACTAACACCACGGGCATGGCCAGGCGGGTGGTCAGCAGGTAACTCACCACCGCATCAACGCGACCACCAAAGTAGCCCGCCAAGACCCCCAGAGTGGTACCAATCAGGCCGGAAATCAGCGCGACCACCAACCCAATAAACAGCGAAATTCGCGCGCCAAAGATAAGGCGGCTCAGGTAGTCGCGGCCAAGGCGGTCGGTACCTAAGGGGTGCGTCCAGCTACCGGTGTCGTGCCAAAAAGGCGACACCATGCGATTAGCGGTGTCCTGTAAGTAGGGATCATGGGGAGCCAGCCACGGTGCTAGAAGCGCCACAATCCCCAACGAGGCAATGATTAAGAGGCCGATGGCCAAGCTGCGATTATTGAGCGTGCTGCGCCATAGACGCGTCTGCCAAGCAGGAGTTAATTGGCTTTGTAGCGCGGTAGCCGATGGGGTAAGAGAGTCTGTCATGGTGTTCTCCGTTAGCGCGCGCGCAGGCGTGGGTCGAGGGCTGCGTTGAGAATGTCGGCCAGCAGCGTCAACACGATATAGAACAGCGCAATGATCAGTACGATGGCCTGAACGACCGGATAGTCATTGCGTGAAATAGCGTTCCACGCCAACTGCCCCAGCCCGCGTAGTGAAAACACGGTTTCGATAACCACTGACCCGCCGAGCATAAACCCGAGCTCCACGGCGGCCAGAGCGACCACCGGGATCACCGCATTGCGCAAGGCGTGTTTGAAGATCACCGTGCCGGTGCGCAGACCCTTGGCCCGGGCGGTGCGAATGTAGTCTGCCTCCAGTACTTCCAGCATGCCGCTGCGGGTCAGGCGCATCATGGCGGGGGTGGCGTAATAGCCCAGTGCAACGGCCGGTAGCACAAAGCCTTGCCAGCTATCGCTACCTGCGGCTGGAAACCACTGCAGCTTGACGGCAAACACGATGATCAGCGTTAAGCCAAACCAGAAGTTGGGCATTGCCTGGCCGGTGACCGCAATCGCCATGGCCATACGGTCTATCCAGCTGCCACGTTTGAGCGCGGCGACCACACCGAGGGGAATAGACACGCCCAGCGCAATCGCCAAGGCCAATATTCCTAGGGTCATCGTCACCGGTAGTCGCTCAACGACTAGATCCATTACCTCGCTTTGGTAGTAATATGAACGCCCAAAGTCGAGCTGCACGGCTCCCCACAGCCAAGTGGTAAATTGCTGAATCACCGGGCGGTCCAGGCCGTAATCAACGCGGATTTGTTCTACCTGCTCGGCGGTGGCCTCGGGGCCACCAATGGAGAGCGCCAAGTCACCCGAGAGCTGCAGCAGACTAAAGCAGAGAACCGAAATAGTCAGAGCGACGCTAAGCGCTATTAGCGTGCGCTTGAAAACAAATGCCCACATAAAGCATCACTCCCTCGCTGTGGAAGGCTAGCCGTGGTGATTTCCACGGCTGCCGTTAACTCGATCAGATGCCATCGGTAACGTTATTTCCAGCTCGCCTCGTAGAAGCGGGGGAGTTCATCAGGGTAGGCAGTGAAGTCGAGATCAGCGGTGTGGGCGTAGTAGGTGGAGTAGGAAAACAACGGTGCCCAGTACGCTTGCTCGGAAATGCGGGCGAACGCTTTTTGGTAGTGCTCTAAGCGTACATCAGGATCTACCGAGGTATCGGCGACTTGTAACCACTCCTGCACCTGAGTGTCCTGCCAGAGATCGTCAATGCCGCCTGTGAAGTAGACGCTGACGAACGCCGAGACATCGTTAATAGAGAAGGAGCCCCAGGCTTTGAACGACATATCGGTTTGACCGTTGCGCTGAAGCTCCAGCAACGCGGGGGAGGTCATAAAGCGCAGGTTGGCATTGATGCCCACTGCACGCAGGTCGCCAATCATCGCTTCGGCGTAGTCACGTTCACGGTAGGCGTGAAGGTCAATGTCGAAGCCATCGGCGTAACCGGCCTCGGCGAGTAGTTCGCGGGCTTTGTCAGGGTCGTACTCATACTCGATGACGTTCTGCGTTTCACAGCCGAACTGGGTGGGAAAGCAGGGGGCATACAGAGGCTGGCTGCCGCCACGCACCAAATCGTTAGCCAGGCCTTCTCTGTTCATCGCATGATTGATGGCTTGGCGTACGCGAAGGTCATTTAGCGGTGAATCTTCCCGTGTTGCGGCATCCAGCCCGATATAACCCACCCGCATGGTTTCGCCGCCAAGCACGCTAAGCTGAGGCATACCGCTTAACGACTCAGCTTGATCAGCAGGTACACGCCAGATCCAATCGACTTGCCCTGACATTAATTGCGCCATACGTGAGTCCGCATCGGCAATGGCCTTGAACTCGATATTGGCGATCTCCGGCTGACCAATGGGACTGTCGGCAAAGTAGTCATCAAAGCGAGTTAGGCTAACGCCATCCCCGGGGCGGACGTTGGTAATCCGGTAAGGGCCGGTACCTACGGGTTCACGACTGAAGCCTTCAATACCCACTTCCTGAAAATACTCATCGGGGTAAATTGGCATTGGGCCGGAAAGGTACTCAAGGGCTGCGGGGAAAGGCTCTTTGAGGTGGATGCGCACCTGATAGTCATCCAGTTTCTCAACGCTTTCAATCCAATCAACATTTTGGCGTGTCACCACGCGGGATTCGGGGGACACTGCATAGTTGAAAGTGAATGCCACATCGTCAGCGTTGAAGGCTTCGCCGTTGTGAAAGGTCACGCCTTCGCGCAGCACAAGATCCAGGGTTTTATCATCGGCCCATTCCCATTCGGTGGCCAAGCGCGGCTCGTACTCGTTGGTTTGCGGGTTGCGGTAAATCAGCGTGTCCCAGGCCAAATGGGCGAGAATAACCCCTTCACGCAGGTTGTTATGGTAGGGGCTAACGTTTTCAGGTTCGCTGTCAGAGGCATAGACCAGCGTATCGTTGGCCTTGCCAGCTAATGCGGGTGTCGCGATGCTGAGTAAAGCAAGTGACGTAACGCAATAAAGAGTTCTCGATGTTTGCATGCCATACCTCGTTTTTTAATAAGGGAAGGTTATGAGCGTTTGGCGTACTGGCGAGGCTTGTTGTTTTTTAGATGAGCCGCCGCCTTGAATTAAAACTAATCTATTGCTTAGGAGTGCCACAAGTGCAATGTTTAGAACTTATCATTGCCGTTTTGGCAATGTTTATGGTGAGGGGGAGCCACTATGAATCCACGCGTGTTACAAGAAACGGCGTTACGTTACTTTCTCGAGGTGGTTCGCTGTGGCTCTATTAGTGAAGCCTCAGGGAAGCTAAATGTGGCGCCCTCCGCCATTAGCCGTCAGATTGCCCGGCTGGAAAGCGAGCTGGATACGCTGCTGTTTGAGCGTCGTGCGCGCGGTATGGTGCCCAGCGCGGCAGGAGAGTTGCTGGCGATGCATGCCCGCCATATGCAGCTTGAGGCAGACCGTATTGGCAGTGAAATCCTGGCGCTGCGGGGGTTGCAGCGGGGCAAGGTGCGTCTCGCCAGTTCAGAAGGGTTTGCGGTCGATTTTTTACCCGCGGCAATTGCGGCTTTTCGCAAGCGTTACAGCGGTATTCATTTCCACCTAATGGTGGGGCCACCCGCCCAGGCGACCCGGCATGTGAGGGAAGGCGATGCGGATATCGGCATTACCTTTAGCCTCAAACCCGAAGCAGATATTACCGTTGCCCTTAGGCAGCCCGCGCCGATTATGGCGCTGGTTTCTCCGCACCATGAGCTTGCCGTTAAAAAACATATTTCGCTGGCGCAGCTTCAGCACTATCCGCTGGCGTTACCCTCGCCAGACACGACCCTGCGCCAGCTGTTTGATATCTGCTGTAGCCGTCAAAACCTGGCGTTTGAATCAATTTTTAGCAGCGATTACACCGAGGCTTTAATCAATTTTGCCATGCTTGGCGGAGGGGTAGCGCTTGCTGGCGAAATATCCGTTCGTTATCGCATCCATCAACAGCGTGTGGTCGCCATTCCTATTCGTGACCAAGGCATGGATTTGCGCTTTATTGAAGTCCAGACTCTTGCCAAGCGCACATTACCGACGGCGACGCAGGCATTTTTAGCATTTCTAAAAGAGCATATACCGCCTGGGCAACTGCCGCTTTTGCCTCACCCGCCAGGGTCAACTGTCGATTGAAACAACTCAAGCGAGACCACTGATAACCGCCGCTTAATAACCGTCACATCTTAGCTCTCATCGCTACTGCCGAAGCCTGCGCGATTAAAGGGGACGGCTTCCCTAATATTGAATTCTTAGCCCACAGGCTTTAATCAATGTGTCGTAATGCCCTGATTTAGATAGAGTCGTTAGAGTAGATCCAGGAATGGATGACGCGAGGGCTTGGCCGTGTTCAAGATGCACTAAGTTATCTTGCTCACCGTGAAATATCTCTACTGAGATCGCCATGTTCTCGAGATTGAATGGCCAATCCTTTACCATCAACTGTGTGTCTCTAACAATACTTTCAGCCGCTATCATGTCGCCTTGTTGTGTAGCTGCTGCCAGGTTGTCTTGAAATGCTGTATAGACTCGCGAGATTTGTAGGGATTGTTGTTCCATGTCGCTTAGGGAGTCCATTAAAGCGTCAGTCAGTAGGTTGCTGTTGACTGTTAAGGTTGCCAATTGGGAGGCTAAATCCTTGGGAGCGGTCAGTGCTGCATGCCATACCTGGGCAGTCAACCTTCCCGCGTGCTTAAAAGGTGAGTCAAGCATTGGTACACAAGGCGTTCCCACAAGAATTACTCTTTGAATCCTGCCTTTGAGGGCCTGGGCGGTGGCCATGGCAAACACGCCACCTCCAGAAAAACCTAATAGAGAAAATGCATTAATTTGAAGATACTCTGCCACTGCCTGCACATCGTCTGCGTGGTCGCTAAAACTGTAGCTCTGCCATTGAGTGGAGTCACCATATCCTGGGCGGTCTATGGCAATTAGCCGTACGCTTCCAGTTCTATTGCTGGTAGTTGCCATTAATACTTCTTTTTGGGAACCAGGAATGCCGTGAAAGTAAAACCAAACCGGTGCATCTGAGGGGCCTGTCTCCATGAAACTCAAAAAACGACCACTCTCCCTGGGAATGCGGTGAACTTTCATCTCATGACTACTCATAATTAACTAATCCACCGCTAAGCAGTAATTTTCTCATTAAGTCAGGCTGACGGGTGACTTCAGTTTTTTGCATGATTGATTTTAATTGCGAGCGAGTAGTGTGTGTCGTTACATGCAGGCAAGCACTAGCCTCAGTGACGTCAAGACCTCGAACTAATAAATCGACCAGACGCGCTTCTGCTGCCGTCAGTGAGTAGAGGTTTTTTAGGCGTGCATGATCCAGAGGGACAGCCATATGAGGGTCAAGTAAAAAGACGATAATGTTGGCGTTGTGGCCCACCTTCCAGGAGGAAGGAAGAGCTGCCATGCGGCTACCAAAAAGTATCAGTGAAGCACCAGAGGCACTTAGCTGCACACTCTCGCATTGGCTTTCTCCTTTTTTTAACTTACGTGATGCTTGCATAAGTGCCGCACCGGCTGTGCTCTCATCAATGGTTAATTGGCCATTACGCTGCCGTAGCCCAAAACAGTGGGCGGTAAGCGCATCTTCAGCAGCTCGATTGTGCCATTGACAGCGAAGCTCTGAGTCGAACATCCAGACCCCAAAGGAAAGAGCATTAAAGGCATTGTGCGCTTGTGTTAATGCGACCTGGACTTGGTTGGTAAGCCGCGTTAACTGAACCACACGGCGAAAATGCCCGCTCAAATCTTCTAGCTGTGCCTTCTCCTGCTGGGTAAACATACCCCGGCTACGCGGTCGGTGTATGCCAATATGCATAGCAGACGATTCATCGCGTTCAAATTGGGTGCCCATGGCATAAAAATTGCCATTAGGGCGAAAAAATAATTGATAGTGATCGCAATACTCAAACGCCCGGTCAGAAATAATCTCGCTACTGGTATGTACTTTACCTAAAGGGCCGTTAGCTAACGATGCGCGGAAAGGGTCAAAAATGACAGCCTCATGATCATAATCAAGGCCTTGGTCTAGGCCTGTGGCAAAGGATTGGTGGACGACGGGGTTTTCGCGATCAGTGATACGCAGTGTTGCCGAAGGAGAGTCAAAGTGAACGGCAATCTGTTGCAGAAAAGGAACCCAGCCGTCGGGACAAGTGACGTTGTCATATAGCGCATGCAGAAGTGTAGATGTGGTCTTTTCTTTGTTGTACACGACCTCAGCCCCTATGTAGTGAGTGTCGGTATAAGCTATTAAGACAAAATATACCTCACTTTAAAAGCTTATCCCAGGCCTCAATTGGAGCCCTGATAAATGCGTATATCCCCCATCTAAGTAATAGAGGTTAATCATTAATCATTTTTTAAATTCTTCACCCATATGAGTGATTTTTAAATAGATGAGGCGTGCTTTACTTCAGTTTGCCTAGGCTCGACGTGAAATGATTACACTCCGTAAGAAGATTCTAAGGTAATGGTTTTCAAATTAAGCAATGGCTGAAGTAAGAGGCTTCTTAAGTCATTGCGACGAGTCTAAAAGCAAAATAGCAATCATAAGGGGACACCAATATGCAACGTATTGATAAGAACGGCTCGGTGCTAAAACTTTCTCTACTGGCCCTGGCCATTGTTGCCATGACCGGTTGCTCCAGCAACGACAGCTCTAGCCAACCCTTAAATCCGGGCGAGGGCACAGGCGGCGGTGGCGGCGGGACTGATGGTGGTGGTTCGGGCTCTGATGGTGGCGGTACAGACGGCGGTGGCTCGGATGGCGGGGATGCAGGCCAAGGTGATGGTGGTCAGGACTTCACCTACAAGACCATCAATCCCGTTGAAGCTATACCTGTTGGGGAAGAGTTCCACCTAGACAGCGTTAGCATAAACGCAACCCCTTCTAGCAGTGGTATCGCTATCAACCAGCAGCCTGTGCTGGATCACGCAGCAATGATCGAAGTCCTGCCTAATGATTCAGATGGTCGGTCAAGAGTCCGTTTGAACGCGCCAATCGCCGGCATCGAAGATAGAGATTTTACTGAAGGTGACCTACCTTATGACTTTTTTAACGGTGAAGATAATGACGTTAAGCTGCGATCTATGGAGGATAATTCGCAGCAGTTCCTTGATGGCTCACTAAACTACGCGGTTTTCGGCGAATGGTTGATTCGTAACAGCGGTGGTGACTCTGACGGTAGTTTCTTTGCTAGTGGGTATGACACTCACTCTATGGATATGCCCACGACAGGTTCGGCCGAGTACAGCGGGGCAACGAGTGGTACTGTTATTATCGATAATGGTTTGGCCCGAGATTTGGTTGGTCAGGCGAATCTGAGTGTGAACTTCGCAGATAAAACTTTGAACGGCAGTTTGACCAATATGAATGCTATAGAGCGTGATACTGACACTGCTGACCTGCCCTGGAATGATATCAATCTCGCCGGGGGGCTTGATGATAGCGGCAACCGTTTTGCGGGCATAACCGAAGTGATATCGTCACCCGGCAATGCAGCGAGTTTGAGCACTGATTCGGAAGGTGAGCTGCGTGGCCGTTTTTACGGTCCAGAGGCCGCCGAAGCAGCTGGCGTTTGGTCAGTGAAAGACCCTAACGGAAGCGCTGCATACGGATCCTTTGGCGTTAAGAAAAACTAAGCAGAAACGCTAGCCATACCGCCCCATCCGTTCGGATGGGGCTTTTTTATAGTTAGATAACGGCGCATTGGTCTGTTCCTCATCCGAATAAGGACTTAGTTATGTCTATTTGCCGCTTTATGACCACCGTTATGGTTTGCTGGTGCTTTATTGGTTCCTCTTCTGCCGATTCTACCGGACGCAATAACGACACCAATCGCGAAATCCCAGCCGCTGCCGTGGCGGCCACACGCCTTATGGGGCAGGGCGAAAATGCGCAGGCCAAGGCCATTTTGCTCGAAGCGCGCGAGCGCTTTGCCAACAACAACGATATCGCCTTTCTGCTTGGCATGCTGGCCATGGCTGAGCAAAACTTCGAGAACGCCAGTAACTATTTTCGCGAGATTCTGATTCGCGACCCCCAGGCGGTGCGTGTTCGCCTTGAGCTTGGTCGCGCGCTTTTCGAGAGTGGCGATTACCGCGATGCGGGGCGTCAGTTCCGTTTCGCACGTAGCGGGAATCTACCAGCCGAGGTCAATATAAATATTGACCGCTACTTAGGCGCTATTCGCCAGCGCCAAACATTCACCTGGGATGTCTCCGTGGCCATGGCACCGGATACCAATATCAATGCCGCCCCGAGTATCGAGGAAATCAGCATCTTCGGCCTGCCGTTTGAGCTCTCCGAAAATGCCAAGCGCCAGACGGGCATTGGTTTGCTGCTGAACACGAGTGCAGAATGGACACCGCATATTGCCGACAATACTCGCTTGCGGCTTGGCGGTAATCTGTATCGCACCGACTATCGCGGTGGCGACTTTGACGACACGCTTGCCAATGTGCATATCGGGCCTAAATTTCAGCTCGGCGATCTTGAACTTAGCACGCTGCTGACCGGTTTCCACCGCTGGTATGGTAACGAGCCCTACAACCACGGTGCGGGCGTTCGCCAGGAATTGACCTACTACCCATCTTCTCGCACACGCTTGAATACGTCTCTAGAGCACCAGTGGGTGCGTCACGATGAAACTAGTAGTCTAGACGGCACCCGTACCAGTTGGCTGGGCAGTGGGCAATTCGCGCTGACACCCTCAAGCGGCGTCATCGGGCTGCTAGGGGTGTCCAGGGAATCGACCGAACTCGATATGCTCAGCAATACTGTTTACCGAGGTGGCGTAGGATACTACCGGGAGTTGTTCGGTGGCCTAACGGCACTGGTTCAGCCGGAGTATCTCCACGCTCGCTATGATGACGTGACACCGGCCTTTGGTGTAGAGCGACGCGACGATCTATGGCGCACCAGGTTGCGGCTGACCAATCGCCGCTGGATATTTAACGGTTTTTCACCCGAACTTACTTTGATTCGCTCATCCCGGCGCAGCAACATCGACTTGTATAGTTATGATCGCAATCAGGTGCAACTGGGGGTGTCGAAGTTATATTGATCGCCCGTTTTCTCCAATGGCTCATCTAATACCGCCAACCACTGATGACATCCAGCTTCCCAGCCGCGACAATGGCGCCCTGTTTAGATTGTTAGCTTTAACCGGGGAGCGTTATGACGCCACTCAACATCCTCTATCAGGATGAGTATCTCGTCGCGGTGCATAAGCCGTCAGGGCTTTTGGTGCATCGCTCGGCGTTGGCGCGTGGTGAAACCGAATTTCTGCTTCAACGCTTACGCGACCAGCTTGGCAAGCGGGTTTACCCCGTTCACCGGCTGGATCGGCCGACCTCTGGGGTAATGGTATTTGCTCTCTCGTCGGCAGTGGCTGGCCTGCTCAGCGATGCGTTTAGCGAGCGCCAGGTGGAAAAGCGCTACTTGGCGGTGGTGCGCGGTAAAGCGCCGGAGAATGAGCGATTGGATTACCCACTGAGGGAAGAAGACGGTACGCGGCCTAAGGCGGAAATGCCCGCTATGCCCGCGATGACCGATATTCGCCGCCTGGATAGCGTCGAGCTGCCGGTGCAGGTCGACCGCTACCCGGTGGCGCGTTACTCACTGGTGGAGGCGCGGCCGCTAACCGGTCGGCGTCACCAGATTCGCCGCCACCTCTCCCGGCGGGGCTATCCGATTATTGGCGATGCCAAGCACGGTAAAAGTGTCCACAACCGTTTTTTTGCCGAGCAGATGGGGGCGCCGCGCTTACTGCTGGCGGCCACCTATTTGGCCTTTGACCATCCGCTGTTAGACAAGCGCGTGCAGTTGAGCTGCGCTTTGGATGAGACCATGATTGCGCTGTTTAATCAGCTTGGTTGGGCAGGGCATTTGCCGATGGACAGCGTGCGTACCCCGCCCCAGAAAACGCCTTCAGCCCTCCAAGCGCTATAAGTGAGTCTGCTATGTCCTCCACTGTGTCATTGAACCCGTCATCGGCTGCCACTGCCGACTCATCAAGTGACTATGAGTTTCGCTTTGGCGGCATTCGCCGTCTTTATGGCCAGCATGCAGCCGCGACGTTTCGTCATGCCCACGTGGTGGTGGTGGGCGTCGGCGGGGTAGGCAGTTGGACGGTGGAGGCACTTGCACGCTCGGGCATTGGCAAGCTGACGTTGATTGATCTGGACGACGTCTGCGTCTCCAACGTCAACCGCCAGCTCCACGCCCTGGATGGCACCATTGGTCAGCCCAAGGTGGAAGTGCTTGCCGAACGCTGCCGCTTGATTGCTCCAGAAATCGAGATTGTGGTCGACACCGCCTTCGTCACACCCACCAACCTGGCCGAGCGGATTCCTGATGACGCTGACCACGTGGTGGATGCCATCGACAGCGTGATTGCCAAAGCCGCGCTAATCGCCTGGTGCAAGCGGCGCAAAATACCCATTACCGTTACCGGCGCGGCGGGCGGGCAGACCGACCCGACGCGTATTCAAGTCGCTGATTTGACGCGCACCGAGCACGACCCGCTGTTATCCAAGGTGCGCTCCCGGCTGCGTCGGGACTACGGCTTCTCCCGCAACCCCAAGCGGCGCTTCTCGGTGGAGTGCGTCTACTCCGACGAGCAGTTGATCTATCCCGGCGCCGACGGTGAAGTCTGCCTGCAAAAGCCCGGCAGTGGTGACGCCACGCGCTTGGACTGCGCCTCTGGCTTTGGCGCCGCCACATTTCTGACCGGCACCTTTGGCTTCGTCGCCGCCTCAAAAGTGCTGGAACGCTTGGCCAAAAAAGCCAACCAGCCAACTGCCGCAAACGCCACTCAAGAGGAAACCGAATGACCGCGCCCGTTCCCGGTATTTACCGCCACTACAAAGGCAGCCTCTACGAAGTACTTGGCACTGCTCAGCACAGCGAAAGCGAAGAGCCCCTGGTCGTCTACCGTGCCCTCTACGGTGAATACGGCCTCTGGGTGCGCCCGCGCGACATGTTTGTTGAAACGGTGACTAAAGAAGGTCTCACCCAGCCGCGCTTTGCGCTGGAGAAAGCGTTTTAAGTCGGAAGTCCGCTATCAAGGAGTATTCATGCCCCCTATATCACCCCAGCAAACGCTGAAAGACGTATTCGGTTTTGACGACTTTCGTGGCGGCCAGCAGGCGGTGGTGTCCAGGGTGTTGGATGGCCACTCCACGGCGGCGATTTTCGCCACCGGTGCGGGAAAGTCGCTTTGCTACCAGCTCCCGGCGCTGCATCTGCCGCATCTCACCCTGGTGGTGTCACCGCTGCTGGCGCTGATGCAGGATCAGCACTCTTTTCTAACCCGCCATGGCGTGGCTGCCGCTAGCATTGATTCCACTCAAGACCGCGAAACGACGCGCGATGTCATGGAGCGCGCTAAAAGCGGTGAGCTGAAAATCCTGATGATCTCGGTGGAGCGGCTTAAGAACGAGCGCTTTCGCCACTTTCTGCGCCAGGTTCAGATATCGCTGCTGGTAGTCGATGAAGCCCACTGCCTCTCCGAGTGGGGGCATAACTTCCGCCCTGATTATTTGAAGCTGCCGGATTACCAGCGCGATTTTGCCATTCCCCAGGTGCTGCTGCTTACCGCCACTGCGACACCCACGGTGATTGCCGATATGGGCGAGAAGTTTGCTATCGCGCCAGAGAACGTCATCACCACCGGCTTTTACCGCCCTAATCTCGAACTGCTGGTGGCACCCGCTATGGAGGATCGTCAGCAGCAGTTGATTGAGTGGCTTAAACCCCAGATGCAGTCGGGCAGCGAAGCGCCAACGATTATTTACGTCACCCTGCAACAAACCGCTGAACGTGTGGCGAACGCGCTGACGGCCCAGGGCATCGTCGCCCAGGCGTACCATGCTGGGTTAGATTCCCAGCGGCGGGATGAAATTCAGCGCCAGTTTATGGGTGGTGAATCGCCCTGCATCGTGGCCACCATCGCCTTTGGGATGGGCATCGATAAGGGAGATATTCGCAACGTGGTGCACTATGACCTGCCCAAATCCATCGAGAACTACAGCCAGGAGATTGGTCGAGCAGGGCGTGATGGCCTGCCTTCTACCTGCCTGACCATGGCCGGGCGGGATGGCTTGCGGGTGCTGGAAAACTTCGTTTACGGCGATACACCCGAATACGCGGGCATCTACCGCCTGCTGGAAGAGATCGCTGCGGCAGGCCAATCGGCAGATCGCCAGTGGGAGGTGCTGCTGAATACGCTTTCCCGGGATACCAATATCCGCCCGCTGCCGCTAAAGACGCTGCTGGTACGGCTGGAGATGCACGGCATTATTGCCCCGCGCTTTGCGTTTCTCGCCGAGTATCGGTTGCGCTATCACATCGAACCAGAACTTCTGGTGGGCCGCTTTCAAGGTGAACGGGCGGCCTTTGTGCGTTTGCTGGTCGATAATATTCCTATCGCTCGCACCTGGGGGACGGTGGATTTTGATCGCCTACACCAAGCGGGGCTAGCTCAGCAGATCGACGCCTCCCGCGCTCGAGTGATCACTGCCCTTGAGTACTTTCAAGATAAGGGCTGGCTAACTCTGGAAGGCAAGCGGATGACTGACGTTTACGAGGTGTGTCAGCCCGGTTTTGCCATTGAGACGCTGGTGAGCCAACTATATGACGAGTGCTTGCATCGTGAGCGCATCGAAATTGCGCGGCTGCAATCGATGCTGGCGCTATTTGAGTCGGAGAGCTGCCTAACGCGGCGGCTGGCAGAGCACTTTGGCGATAGTACGTTTAATGCCCCCCTTCAGAGTGAGGAGGGCCACTGTGGCCACTGCTCGGTGTGTTACGGCCATCCGGTAAAACTACCGGATGCAGCTCCACAGCCTGAACTAACCGCTGCTGATTTTCAGTGCTATGCCACGCCGCTGATTCAGCGCCACATCGAGCAGTTCGGCCAGCCGCCAAGTGCCCAACGGGTGGCACACTTTTTGTGCGGTTTAACCATGCCGATTTTCACCCCGCTCAAAGCCCGAAGCCTTAACGGTTTCGCGATTTTCGAGCAGCGCGCTTATCCTGAGGTGCGCCAGTGGGCTGAAACAGCACTTGGTGCTTAGACCTGTGCAGAGCAACAGGTCAAAGCGCTAAGGCAGCACAGCGGAACCTAGCTTGAGGTGCAAAAAATCAGCGGCACTTCTGCCCGCTACAGCCCCCAGTACAACGGCGCTCAGCAGTCCATTGCCAGAAAGGTAGCCGCTGTCGTTGGAGCCTGAAACGCCGCGAGCAGCACCGCCTGCGGCGAACAGGTTGGGCAGCGCCTGACCTTGGATATTGAGCACGCGCGCGGTGCGATTCACTTCTAAACCACCCTGGGTATGAAACAGCGCTCCGGTGACACGAATAGCGTAGTAGGGTGGCTTGAGCAGGTTCGCCGCTTCAAAACGGCGGCCAAACGCATCCGCCATTTGCTGCTCTGCATGCTGCTGCATCTCCATGAAAGTAGTCTGCAGTGTGGCTAGTGGCAGGCTCAAGCCAGCGGCCATCTCTTCAAGGCTGGCAAAGCTTCTTACCGCGCCGCTCTCCTGGGCATTACGGTAATCCTCGAAGGCTTGAGCGGACTCATGAATGCGGGCGTCATACAGATTCCAAGCCACTTGCTCTGGCTGTGCCAAGACCTTGGCGGCTTGTTCTGAATAGCCGCCGTGCTCGTTAGAAAAGCGCTCGCCCTTAAGATTGACTTGAATGCCCCCTTGCATCATCAGTGCCCAACTAATCAGCGTTTGGTGAGGGGTGGCGAGCGAACCATGGCCCTGGCATGCACCCAGATCTTTTGTACTGGCGCCCATGGCCTGCCCCCACAGCAGTGCATCGCCCTGGTTTCCCTCATGGCCGTAGTAGAGCGCGTGTTTGAGCGTGGGCAGATAGCGCTCTACCAGTTCAACATTACCGCCGTAGCCGTTGCAGGCCAGAATCAGCGCGTCGCAGCCAATGCTTTCGCGACTGCCATCCGGGCGCTCAATGGTTACGCCCCGCACTCGCTGAGTGTCATCAACGTGCAAATCCACTACTCGCGCCTGGGCCAAAATATCAATGCCTGCCGCTTCGGCGGCATTGAGCAGCGCCCCCATTAGCTCTTCACCGGTTCGCCGTGGCGTAGCATGCATGCGCAGGTGGCGGTGGCCGGGGTAGAGAAAGCCCTCCACCAGCTCAAAGGGCACGCCGTGCTCACCCGCCAGCCACTCGATGGTGTGGCCTGATTGAGTAGCGAGTAGTTCGACAATGGCTGGGTCTGCCTCAAAGCCATTCTTCTTCTGGATATCCTCTGCCATGACTTCGGCGGAATCCGTGACGCCAAGCTCATGCTGAAAGCGCGTATTAGCAGCAGGAATAAAACCCGACGACATCGCCGTGCTGCCGCGGGGTAGCGCGTCGCGCTCCAGCACCGCCAGCTCCACACCCGCCTCTTGGGCAGCCAGTGCGGCGACCAAGCCACAGGCCCCAGCGCCAATAATCAGTAACGGCAGATGGGCATCAAAGCTGTCGTTGTTATAGGGAAGTATCGCCATTACGCCTGCTCCGCTGCACGATGAAACGCATCAAGAATCTCGCCCGCCGGGGCCTGCCATACTTTTGGGTGCCCGCTGATATGGGCCAGCACCTCTTCCAGGCAGGCAATGCGGTGGGGCTGGCCCACCAACCAGGGGTGCAGGTTCAGCGCAAACAGCCGCCCGCCCTGCTCGCGGGACTCTGCCAACAGGAAGTCGAAAGCGTCTTTCACCTGAGTCACCCAGGAATCCTCCGAGTGCAGGTTCTGGCCGATCACAAACTGGTCCTCGATCTCGGTGGCCAGTGGCATCATCATCAAGGGGCCTGATTGGCTATGAAAAGCGTAGGGCATATCGTCGTTGACCCAGTCGGCACAGTATTCGATGCCGTTTTCTGCCAGCAGGTCGGGAGTGTTGAAGCTCTGGTGCTTGGCGGGGCTTAGCCAGCCGCGAACGGGTTGGCCGGTCACGCGTCGCAGGGTCTCCACGGAGCGTTTGACCAGCTCGGCCTCTTCTTCAATCGGTTGGCCGCCGTAGTGCAGGTGATCCATATTCCAGCCGTGGGCGATAAATTCACCGCCGTGCTCTTTTAGGCGCTGCACCAGATAGGGGGTCTGCTCCGCCAGCTGCGCGTTGATCGCAAAGGTGGGTGTGATGTTGTGCGCTGCCAGCGCTTTGAGCACCCGATATATCCCCACGCGGTTGCCGTAATCCCGCAGTGAGAAGTGGCGCAAGTCCGGGTAGGGCATTGTCATGCCGTTAGGTACTTTAAACGGCTTGCCGCGCTGGTTTAACGGGTAAAACTGCAGCGAAATATTGACCCACACCGCCAGGGTTTTGCCTTCAGGCCAGGTGATCGGGGCACGCTCGCTCAGCATCGACCATTCATAGCGCTTGTGATCGTAGCCGTGATTGCGGTGGGGGTAGTCGAGATAGTCGTTGTTAAGCGCCATAGCGTTACCCCTGTTTGCCTGCGGTGGCGGCCTGGGCCGCAATACTGTCGAGAGCGGCATCGTAATAGTTGGCCAAGTAGTAATCAGCAATCTCGCGCCCGGTAGCGACCCACACATCCGGGTGGCCGGTGATGTACTCCAGCGCCTCTTCGAACGCCTTAATACGATGCGGGCAGCTCACCTGATAGTTATGAGTGGGAATGCACATCACTGTGCCGGACTCCGCGCCCTCGGCATAGAGGCGGTCAAAGTGGCGCTTGAGCATGGTGGCGTACTGGCGCGGCTCTACTTTATTCACCGCGTAGACGATGGTGTCGTTCATCTCCAGCGAGTAAGGCATGGAGATAAAACGTTTGCCGGAGCGAACGCTGACCGGCGTCGGCTGGTCATCGTGGAAGAGATCACAGGTGTAAATCCCTCCTTTGTCACCGAATAACTCTTCGCCCACTTCGGCAAATAGATCCAGGGTGCGCTCTGAATGGGAAAGCGCGGGCGCCAGATAACCTGCACAAGCCTGGCCAGTATGGCGGTAAATGGTCTCCATGCTGTCACGGATCATTGCCCGCTCCTGGGCTTCGCTCAACCCATAGGTGTAGCGGGTGTTGTAAATGCCGTGGCTGAAAAACTCCCAGTCGCGCTCTTTGCACATCTGGATAATCTCGGGGTGGTGCTCGCACAGTGCGACCGAAAGTGACACCGAGCCACGAATGCCGTACTTATCCAGCAGGGTCATCTGGCGCTGGTGGCCAACCCGGTTGCCGTAATCGCGAATGCTGTAGCCGGGTACCGAAGGGTGCGGATGCGGCCAAGGGTTACGCTGGGGGTTCAGCGGTGGGTCGAGTTCGTAATACTCGATATTGGGTGCGACCCAGAAGGCCACCTTGGCGCCTCCTGGCCACTCGATTTTAGGGCGTTGGTCGTAGGCCCAGTAGTCGTAAACGCCTAGTGACTCTTTCATAACCGGCTCCTTTGAAACTTGGTAGTCCTTAGGTGTTGCCATTTAGCCATTCGAGTACATTGGCAACCGGCAGAACGTCGGCATACTTGAGATGCAGGTCGGTCAGGTTGGCGTAGTGATAGCTTTCGTGTTTATCCGCGACGCACTCCATGGGCACGATGGTGCGGTAGCCCCGGGACAGGCTCTCCACGGCGGTGGCGCGAATGCAGCCGGAAGTAGAGCCGCCTGTGATGATCACCGTATCGATCTGATGCCACACCAGCAGCGACTGCAGCGGCGTTTCAAAAAATGCCGAGGGCATACGCTTGGTGTAGATCACATCACGGCTGCGGTCTATCTCGCAGCGCTCGTCGAATTCAGCGCGTTCAGAGCCATACTTAATGTTTTGCAACGAATCAGGCGTATCGGTACGAGTACCCCAAACCCCGGCGTCTTCGGCGGAGTCTAGAAACGCCACGTGGGTCCAAACCACCGGCCAGCCTTTCTCCCGAAAACCGCGGGCCAGTTGGTTGGTGTACTCCAACTGCTTGGGGTCTGTTTCATAGGCGGTTTTGAAGAGATCGGTGCGGGTATAGGCCTTTTGTGGGTCGACATTCACCAGCACCGCTTTGTTGCCAAAGCCAAAGGGTACCCGCTGAGGGTTGGCCATGACGTCGTTAAAAATCTCTCTCGCCGTTTTGTCGGTGGTCTGCATCGTCGTCTCCTGAATAGTTATTTATTCGCACTTATAAATATTGGGCACGGTTTGATGAGAGGCACTAGCGATTGTCGTACTGCTCGCCGAGCTCCAGCATCGCCTGGGTGCCTAAATAGTCGTTAAGCTGTTTGAAATCGAGCATTTGGTCGCGGAAGGCATCGGTGGTGCCATCCTGCTTAAGCGTGGCAAAGAAACGGCTGGCCATGTGGGTAATCGCCCGCACCAGTGCGCCGGGGAAAATCACCAGCGAGAAGCCTAGGTCTTCAAGCGCCTGAGCGTTCTGCAGCGGCGTGTCACCCCCCTCGACCATATTGGCCATGATGGGCACCTTGCCTTTGAACTGGGTCATGATTTTGCTGATATCTTCGTCACTACGGATACCTTCGATAAACAGCATATCCACGCCAGCTTCATAATAGGCTTGGGCGCGCTCAATGGCGCTGTCGGTGCCTTCCACGCCCAGCGCATCGGTTCGGCCAATAATAAGTGTGTTGTCATTTTCACGGGCGTCCAGTGCGGCATGCAACTTACCGACCATTTCGCTTTTGGAGACCAGGGTTTTACCGCGCAAGTGACCGCAGCGCTTGGGGTAGGTTTGATCCTCAAGCTGAATGGCGTTAGCGCCAGCGCGCTCCAGCAGTCTAACGCTGCGCATCACGTTCATGGCGTTACCAAAGCCGGTGTCGCAATCCACGACCACGGATAAATTGGTGCGCTCGCGAATATGCGACATGGCGGTGCAAATTTCAGTAATGCTGAGCAGGCCAATATCCGGCCGCCCCAGTTGGGTGTAAGCCAGACTGGCGCCGGAAAGGTAGACCGTATCGAAGCCCGCTTGCTCAGCTAGGGATGCGCCTAACGCATCAAACACACCGGGGGCGACCACAATGGAGCTATCTTTCAGTTGCTGTCTAAGCTGGGCGGACTGTTGTGAAACGTGCTGTGAAGCCTGGTTTGAAGAGCGGTGTGGGCGTGTCATAGCGATCTCATCTGTTTTAAGTAAGCGTCAGCGGCGAATATGAGGCCACCCAGTTAGTGATACTTAAGAGCACTGGTTCTGTAATAATGGCTCTCAAAGGGCAGCAGCTGTGTTATTGATTAGCTTTCAATATGTATTATATATAATACATTTTTATGTCTATTATTATCCCTGCGTCAAGCCTGACATGAATTTTTTGAACAACATTTTGAGGAGAGGTGTGGATGAGTGAGGCACAATCCTCCGCGGTGGGCGGCACTAAATCACATCGCATCTACCTGCTGTTGAAAGACGCAATCTTGAGCGGGCGGCTGCCTGCGGGCAGTAAATTGCCCGGCGAAAATAAACTGGCGGAGCAGCATGGGGTGTCGCGGGTGACCGTTCGGCGTGCCATGGAAGCGCTACAAGCGACAGGCATGGTAGAGCGTAAAGCAGGCGTGGGTACGGTGGTGCTGGAGCAGCCGCTGGACGCCACGGTGATGACTGCCAGCGTGTCTAACCTAATGCCCAATATGGTCAAGATGAGCCAGGCTTCTCAGGTGCGGCTGCTGGAGTTTGCTTATGTGCTGCCACCGGAAATGATTCGCGAGCGGTTAGGCATGGGGCCGAGTGGTAAGGTGCAGCGTTCGGTTCGTGTCCGCATGGTCGACGACAAGCCATTTTCCCATTTGGTAACCCATGTGCCGGAAGCGATTGCCCTACACTACAACGAGATGGATTTAGCCAATACGCCGCTGTTTGTACTGCTGGAGCGTAGCGGCGTGAAAGTTGATCACGCTTCCCAATCGATTTCCGCCACTCTGGCCAGTCACGAGGTCGCGGAAGCGCTGGATGTTGCCGTTGGCTCGCCGCTGATTTCACTGACCCGTGTGGTGTACGACGAGCAGGGCCGAGGCGTCGAGCACTTGGATGCGCTCTATCGTCCTGATCGTTATCGTTTTCAAATTGACCTGGAGCGTAACGGTGACGATAACTCCCGCTACTGGGAGCCCAAGGTGGGCGGAATGCCGACCAGCGGGAAGGCTGAGTAGAGTGATTGGGCTGTTTTTTAATGTATTAGATTTAATACAGATTTAAAATTACAAAAAATACATTTGACCTGTGTTGTGAAATTGCGCTAGTTGTATTGGGTGAGAACGATAAGTCTAACGAAGGCCGAGGCAACGAGCGACGACCATGAGTACCCCAACAACGCTGTTTGACAAAGTTTGGCGCGCCCACGAGGTTCACCGTAGTGAAAGCGGTCAGAGCCTGCTGTGGATTGACCGCCACTTTGTCCATGAAGGCTCCTTCCATGCGTTCAATAAGCTGGCTGAACGCCAGTTGCCCGTTGCCCGGCCCGATTTAACCTTTGGTATTGCTGACCACTACGTACCAACGCTGACCCGCGACCTGGCAGGTGTTGCCGACCCCAAAGTGCGCTCAATGATTGAGCAGCTCTCCCACAATACTCAGCAGCACGGGGTGACGCTGTTTGGTTTAGACGACCCGCGCCAGGGCATTGTGCATGTGCTTGGGCCTGAACAGGGGCTTACCCAGCCCGGCATGGTGATGGTCTGCGGCGATAGCCACACCGCCACCCACGGCGCCTTTGGCAGCATTGCCTTTGGCATTGGTGCCTCGGAAGTGGCCCACGTACTGGCCACCCAAACCCTGTGGCAAAGCAAACCCAAGGTGATGCGGATTACCGTCGAGGGTCAACTCGCCGAGGGCATCACCGCTAAAGATATTGCGCTGACCTGGATTGCGCGCCTGGGTGCCGACGGTGCTCGCGGCTACGCCATTGAGTACGCTGGTGAGGCGATCCGCTCGCTCTCCATGGAAGCGCGGCTTACGCTGTGTAATCTCTCCATTGAGGGCGGCGGTCGCTGCGGCATGATTGCCCCAGACCAAATCACCTTCGACTATTTGCGTGACCGCCCCTGGAGTCCGAAAGGGCGAGCCTTCGAGCAAGCCTGCACCTATTGGGCCACGCTCTACAGCGACCCAGGCGCCCGTTTTGATCTTGAAGTGACGCTGCATGCGGACGAAATCGCGCCGACGGTGACGTGGGGCGTCTCACCCGAAGAAGCGCTGCCGATTGATCGCGCTGTGCCCGATCCTGAGCAATTGAGTGATCCCGCGAAAGCGCGCCAGGCTCGGGAGAGCTTGGCCTATATGGGCTTAACGGCGGGCCAAAAACTCACCGATATCAACATTGATCGAGTCTTTATCGGCTCTTGTACCAACGCGCGTATTGAAGATTTACGGGCCGCTGCCGCCGTGCTGGCAGGGCAAAAAAGTCGTGTGCCCGGTATGGTCTCGCCTGGCTCAACGCTGGTGAAAATCCAGGCCGAAGCTGAAGGGTTAGACCGTATCTTTATCGACGCAGGGCTTGAGTGGCGACACTCCGGCTGCTCCATGTGCGTAGGCATGAACGGTGATTTAGTGGCCAGCGGCGAGCGCTGCGCTTCGACCACCAATCGCAACTTCAAGGGCCGCCAGGGGCCCGGCGCACGTACTCACCTGATGTCACCCGCTATGGTCGCCGCTGCGGCGGTGAGTGGGCGGCTAACCGATGTGCGTACGTTAACAGCAGGCGCTGATTCATCCGTTCAGGCTTCAGGAGCGCACTAATGCAACCTATTACCGTACTAGACACCCTTGGCGTTGCCCTTGCCGCGGCTAACGTGGATACCGATCAGTTGATTCCCGCGCGCTTTATGAAAGAGCCACGCAGCGTCGGCTACGGTCAGTTTCTACTTTACGACGTTCGCCACGACGAGCAGGGCACACCGGACGAAGAGTTTATTCTTCATCGCCCTAATGCTGCCGAGGCTGAAGTGATGGTTAGTCGCCGCAACTTTGGCGCGGGGTCATCGCGGGAAGCGGCAGTCTATGCACTGGTCGATTACGGCTTTCGCTGCGTGGTGGCGCCAAGCTTTGGCGATATTTTTGCGTCTAACGCCGTCAATAATGGCTTACTGCCTGCGGTGGTGGAAGAGGATGAAGCCGAGCGTTTGTTATCAGCGCTTGGCGATGCACCGGCGGCGATACACGTTGACTTAGACAAGCAGGTCGTCCGTGTCGCCGAAGTAGAAGTCAGCTTTTCAATTAGCCCGGTTTGGCGCACCAAGCTGCTTAACGGTTGGGATGATATTGATATGACCCGCCAGCATGCTGACACCATTACTGATTTCTCAGCACAGTACACGGCACAGTTCCCTTGGACAGCGGCTCAGCCGCCAGAGAGTACCCTTATCAGCAAGGGGTAGAAACGGCCTGGAAGTATATTGCTAACAACAGCACGCACGTTTGCAACAGACGTTGATAAGAAGGGTTAATAAACAGCAGCTTATAAAAACGGTTTAGAAACAAAAACGCTATAACGCAAATTATCTTGTGCAGGAGACAAACTAATGAAAAAAGTAACCCTTACCCTGGGCGTGCTAACTGCCCTGGCTTCCACTCAAGTGCTGGCCGTTGATCAAATTAACGCAGTGCATGCATTTCCCCCCTCGTTGATCTATACCCAGAGCTTTTTAGAGTTCGTCGATAAGGTGAACGAACGCGGTGAAGGTGTGGTGCAAATTAACGTACGCGGCGGCCCTGAAGTGATTGGCCTTTCCGAGCAGCCCGACGCAGTTCGCAACGGCGTGGTCGATATGGCCTACACCGCTGCGAGCTTCTACGCAGGTACCGTACCAGAGCGCGATGCCATGGTCGCCTCGAACACTAACGCTATCTACGCACGCGAAAATGGCGGCATCGACCTGCTTAATGAAATTCATCAGGAGAAGATGGGCACCTACTATCTGGGCTGGTTCGACAGCGGGGTCAGCTACAACTTCTACACCATTGATGAGCCCACCGTCGATGGCGAAGGTAACCTAAACGTTTCGGGCCTACGCCTACGCAGTAATCCGGTGTATGACGCCTTCTTCCAGGACTACCTGGGCGCTCAGCCAATCAGCCTGCCGACCACCGATGTTTACGCGGCCCTGGAGCGGGGTGTAGTGAACGCGACTGGCTGGACTCAAATTGGCCTGAAAGACCTAAATTGGGATCGTTTTCTTAACTATCGGGTTGACCCTGCCTTCTTCTCCACCGATATGGGGGTGATCGTTAACCTGGATAAGTGGAACCAGCTCAGCGAAGAGTCGCAGCAAATTCTTCAGGAAGTCGCCATTGAGCATGAGCGCGACAGCGCCGAACAACTGGCTGAATTAGCCAACGAGCAACAGGCTCAGCTTGAGGCCGATGGCATGCAGGTCATCACCCTGGAAGGCGAAGCAGCACAGCGATTCTCAGACGCTGCCCGGGATGCCACCTGGGAACGTATGCGTGGCCAGATGGAGCGCCACCCCATGGGGCTTGAGCACTACGATACGCTGATCGAAAAATTCAACGATCTATAGAAACGTAGGGGCGCCGAGCGGTCGAGCGCCCTATTTGTGTGGCTTATTTTCTAGGGTTTTTTATGCGCTACGCACAACGCGGCTATCTGCTGCTGCTCAACGGCATGGCCCTGCTGGCCGCCATCATGCTGGTTTGGCTGATGGTGGCCGTGGTGCTTTCGGTGGTGATTCGTAACTTAGGTCTTCAGCCCTCTGCATGGTTTTTTCTCTCCACCGAGTACGCCATGTTCTACCTCACTCTACTCGGGGCTCCCTGGCTGGTGCGCCAAAAAGGGCATGTGCATATTGAACTACTGACCTCGGTGTTGCCGCCAGCAGCGCTAAATATCCTCAGCCGAGGGGTAGCGCTGCTCTGTGTCGTGGTGTGCGGCGTGCTGGCGTGGAAGGGGCTTGATCTGGTGCTGCTTAATATCGAGCGCACTGACTATGACGTGCGGGCTTTCTTTGTGCCGAAATGGATACTGACCATTGTTTTCCCCATCAGCTTTACCCTGATGGCGATCGAATTTGGCCGCTTTGTGGTGGGCCATGAAATTCTTCACAGCGGCGAAGCGGGGATTAAAGAATAATGGAATGGTACTTTGCACTCGCTTTCCTGCTCTCGTTGATTTTGATCTTTATGGCGATTGGCACCCCCATTGCCCTGGCCTTTTTGGCCGCCAATGTGATTGGTGCCTGGCACTTTATGGGCGGCCAAACCGGCATCTTGCAGATGCTCAACAACGGTTTCGGCGCACTATCCAGTTTTAATTTGGTGCCCATTCCGCTGTTTCTGTTGATGGGCGAGCTGTTTTTCCGCACTGGTCTAGGCATGAAAATGTTCAACGCTATTGACCAGCTAATGGGCAAGGTGCCGGGGCGTTTATCTTACGTAACAGTGGTGGGTGGGACGGCTTTCTCCACTCTCAGTGGCTCCTCCATGGGCTCTACGGCATTAATGGGTTCGCTACTGGTGCCAGAAATGGAGCGGCGGGGCTATAAAAAGAAAATGGCGATTGGCCCGATTCTGGGCACTGGCGGCCTGGCGATTATTATTCCGCCTTCTGCGCTGGCAGTGTTGTTAGCAACCTTGGCAAAAGTGGATATTGGCGCGCTGCTTATTGCCGGTATCTTGCCGGGGCTAACGCTGGCGGGGTTCTATATCGCGACCATTTTTATTCAGACCAAGCTGGATCCTCAGGCCGCCCCGAATTATGAGCTTGAGCCGGTGCCGCTGAGCGCGAAGCTCAAACTGATCGTGACCGATATTCTACCCATGCTCAGCGTGATGGTGATTATCGTCACATTAATGCTGATTGGGTTTGCCACGCCGTCAGAGGCTGCAGCCTTTGGCGCGCTAGGTGTGATTATCCTGGCGTTTATTTTCCGCTGCATGACCTGGGAGGCGTTTAAACTTTCGGTCACCGGGGCATTAAAAGTCACGCTGATGGCCTACCTGATCGTGTTTGGCTCGGCTACCTTCAGTCAGTTGCTTGGTTTCTCAGGCGCTTCGGGTGGCTTGATCGGCTGGGCGACCAGTTTCGATCTGTCGCCGATTCTGATGCTCCTGGCGATGTTTGCGGTGCTACTGGTGCTGGGCACCTTTATGGAGCAGATCTCTATCATGATGCTGACCGTGCCGATCTTTTTCCCGCTCGCCCAGGCGCTTGGGTTTGATTTGGTGTGGTTCGGTATCGTTGTTCTACTGGCGCTTGAAATTAGCTTCTCAACGCCGCCCTTGGGTCTTTTGTTGTTTGTCATGAAAGGGGTCGCACCGGCAGGTACTACCATGAGAGAAATATACTCGGCAGCGATTCCCTACATTCTTTGTTCGATGCTGCTGGTCGCAGTGCTGATAGTGTTTCCGGGCCTCGCGACTTGGTTGCCCAGTATGCTGCAATAGAGCTTTTAGCAAGAAAAGTGCAGGTAGTAAAAAAGAGAGAGGCTGCGGCCTCTCTTTGCGTTTAAGCGTTATTAGCTCTTACTTATTCCCAGGACGGGAATGGATCGGGCAGTTTCTTCCACGCGTTCATGCCTTGCAGTAGTTCCGCTTCGCTTATCAGGCAGCCATCCAGCGCTTCACGCATTTTATCTTGTTCCAGGTTCTGACCGATAAAGACCAGCTCCTGGCGCATATCGCCAAACGGCTCCTGCCACTTTTCCATAATAAACTGACGCGTTTCGGGATCCGTTGGCCAACGCTCTTCGGGAATCGCCTTCCAGAATATCCCGGCTGGGCCGTGGTGGGCGATGCCGCCTGCCTGGCTCCATTGACCGGCGGATTGGGGGCGAGTGGCGAGCCAGAAGAAGCCTTTCGAGCGCAGCAGGCCCTTACCAAACCACTCCTGGTTGAGCAGGTCATGAAATTTCTGTGGATGGAAGGGGCGGCGGGCGTGATAGGCAAAGCTGCCAATACCGTACTCTTCGGTCTCTGGCACATGCTCGCCGCGCATCTCTTTTAGCAAGCCCGGTGCCAACTGGGCACGCTCGAAATTGAACTTGCCGGTATCCAGTACTTTATCGAGCGGCACGCCGCCTTGAGTGATCGGCACCAGTTCCGCGTCGGGGTTCAGCGAGTGCAGGATAGCCTTCAGCGCCTCCAACTCTTTCTCATTGATCAGGTCAGTTTTGCTGATCAGCAGCACATTGCAAAACTCGATTTGATCGACCAGCAAGTCAGCGACATTGCGCTCGTCATCCTCGCCTAAGCTTTCGCCCGCTTCGGTGAGGCTTTGCGCTTCGCGGTACTGTTCAAGAAAGTTGGCGCCATCAACGACGGTGACCAGCGTATCCAGCCGGGCGACGTGGGAGAGGCTCTGGCCGCTTTCATCTGCAAAAGTGAAGGTTTCCGCCACGGGCAGCGGTTCGGAAATCCCGGTGGACTCAATGACCAGGTAATCGAACTTGCCTTCCCGGGCCAACTGGCTGACTTCTTCCAGCAGGTCTTCGCGCAGGGTGCAGCAGATGCAGCCATTGCTCATCTCTACTAAACGCTCTTCAGAGCGGTTCAGAGCAACATTACCATCCAGCGTCGACTCACCAGGGCCACCGCGCACCAGTGCACCGTCGATATTTACCTCGCTCATATCGTTCACAATGACCGCGACGCGGCGGCCTTCACGGTTGGCGAGAATATGATTAAGCACGGTGGTTTTACCGGCACCTAGAAAGCCCGAGAGCACCGTCACGGGCAGGGGAGAAAATGCGGTCATTGCTAGGGCACCTCTAAATGGGTTTATGTTATGTGATAATATAACAATTTAGATGCTTAGAGGAAGATTTGTTTCAGAGGAGGTCGAGTCAGTTTTCGTACAAAGCCTAGTGGATTTCAGCGCTTATATTGCGTTGGGCAATATCCACGTAGAACATCCGGCGAGCGCAGAGCTTGGTGTTTGGTGGCGCGGCCGGTGACACGTGTGCGCCATAAACGAAACGAGGCGGGTTTAAGCTGGTGGCGCATCACCTCAATCACATCGGGCTCGGCAAGCCCAAACAGCGTTTCGATCGCTTCAAACGGCGTGCGGTCTTCCCAGGCCATTTCTATAACGCGTGACTGTTCGTCATCGGGTAAGCGGCGAAAGCGCTTAACGGGGGCTTTTGGCATCGTTCACCTCAAGGTATGTTATTGGTGGGTATTAAGTCTGCGGGCAGTGTAGCGCTTTTTAATAGACCAGCGCAGCGCATCAATCACGATGAAAATCGCCAGGCTTACACCCAGTACGGGCAGAGCTACGCCAAGCGTGATAGCGACGAACAGCACGCCGAGTTGGGTCGTAAGCGGAAGCATTAGCCAGGGTTCAGTCACCGTTGGGAAGCGCTGACCACTCGCCGTGCGTAGCCGCCGCCACGCCATTACGTAACCCCATACCATCAGCGTCACAAGCCCCGCGGCGATCAACGCCAGCACTATTTGATTCGCGATACCAAACAGTACGCCCATATGCAGATCAATCCCCCAGCGGGTGAGCTTGGCGGCTAGTGGGAAGGTGGTAAAGTCGGTTTGATCGGTCACAGCCATGCTTTGCGGATGCAGTGCCACCTGGTCTACCTGCGTAGGCCACTGGCGATCAATTTCCGCTACCCGCCATGCCTCCTGGGAACTGCTCGGAGGCGTTAGTTGGATGCGCGCTGCGCTAAGCCCCGCCTTACGAGCAGCGCTCAGCGCCTGGTCAAAGTCCTCTAACGTGATAGACGTGGCCACCATTGCCATATGGCCGTGATGCTCAGCATGTTCATCGGCTACCTGGCTATCGGTATCGATCAGTGCCGTTGAGGCACTTGGCGTGCCCCAGCCCCAGGCATGACGAAGTTCCGCAATATTGCTCCCTGCCCACTGTGACCAAGTGAGCCCCGTTGCCGAAAAGAACAGCAGCCCGAAGGAAAGCACTACGCCAAGTGTTGCGTGGCGCTGGCGTGTGGTGTGGGCGCCTGACAGTGCTTTCAGTGTGCGGCGTTGGCGAATCCACAGCGTTATGCCACCCAGCGCGGCAAGCCAAAGCCATGAGGCAGCCAGCTCACTATAGAGACGCCCCATCTCGCCCATTAACAGCTGGCGGTGAAAATGATCGATCGCGGTGCGCAGCGGTAAAATACCGCTGGTACCATAAACCGTCGTATCACCGGTGACTTTCAGGGTAATGGGGTCGACAAACAGCGCCCGATGTTCAGAAGGCCCCAGCCCTGGCTCGCTAAACATGAGTCGGGTGGTGTCGCCTAACGCCGGTGCAGGGCGCACCGCGCTGGGCAGGGTTGGTTCGCCCAGGTATTGCTGGGCCGTAGTGATCTGTTCGGCAAGTGAATGAGGCTCGCCCTGAGTAGCGCCATACAGGGTGTCATGGTAGAGCCACTCTTCAAGTGGTGGGCTAAGCAAGTAAGCGATACCAGACAGTGCCGCGATAAGAATAAAAGGGCCGACGAAGAGGCCAATATATAGGTGTAAGCGGCTAAGCAGGGCAAAAAGCAGCTTGCCGGTGCGGTTAGAGGAGTGGACTGTCATTGGCTTGAATCCGAGTGGTATCGGTAAATTAGCCAGACAGCTTAGATAGTTTGATTAGCAATCGCTAGCCTGTGCGTAGCGGTAAAAAGTCACACGCTTAGCGGCTAGACGGAGCGGGCTTGACGGCCAGGAGTGCACGGAACAGACCATTCATTAGCACCGGTTCGTCGTGGTGAATCTGAAACCCAGCTTCGCTGAGCAGTGGCTGTGCTTGGCGTGTAATGTCGGTGGCAAGTGCCGATGTGACTCCATTCAGAAGACGTCGGCCCGCGCCCACAGATTGACCGTCTGGCTGGAACTTATCCATTACGCACAGCTGCCCACCGGGTTTTAACACGCGGTACGCTTCGGCAAGCCCTCGCTGTGGATCAGGCATTACCGCAATAATCAGATGCATGATGACGGCCTCAAAGTGCTCATCGGGGTAGTTGAGCGCCTCGGCATCCATCACACTACATTCCACATCGTGGCGAAGCTCCTCGGCTCTTTTTGCCGTGCGCTTCACCATGGCCGGAGCGATATCGGTGGCGTGCAATTCGATGTCATGAGGCAGAAAAGGCAGGTCTAACCCTGTGCCAGCCCCTACCAGCAGCACCCGCATACCAGGCTCCCAATCTACTTGTCCAAGCGCAATACGCCGTGGCCTACGAAACGCACGGGCGGCGACCGCATCGTAGAAAGGTGCGTAAACGGTGTAGCGAAGGCGATTCCACGCGGTGGTGTTGAACATAACGCCCCTTTGCAGCTCAACGCTGCGATTGCTGAATGCCGGGTGTCGACTATTTACATCAGACTACCTATAGCATGAAAGCAATCATTCAACCAATAAAGCGTGCTCATGTTGGATGATTTATTTTATATGGCTAATATTATCACCTTATCAAATTTATTGTGTGGGGTTTATGAAATAGCAAACATTATAGTGATCCTTTGGTTGATTTTTTGTAGTAATTTTTGATTGGTCTTAAAGTTGTAGAGATAAGATTTTGTCATTGTGTTTGATTACCCTTTTTGTAGGCGTGTAGTTAAGCTTTCAACAATATCGATAACTAGCTGTCGATCATTTTGATTTAAAGGCTCTAAAAGCTGTTTCATTCTGCTTGACTGATCATCGATATGAAAACTGGCTTGCCCAAATAACTCAGCTGCCTCGCAGTTGAAAATTTCAGCAAGCTCTATTAAGCGCACAATGTTGGGGATCACCCGCCCGCGCTCGATGCGCGAAACGGCTTCGTTACCAACACCTAGGCGCTCAGCAACTTCCTCTTGGGTCAATTGACTGCGAACCCGCTGTTTGGCAATTGCCCGGCCGATACTGCCTGCAAGCCGTTTCTGTTCTGTTTTATTCACAATGTCCTCCATTAGACCTAGATGGTTGAGGAACGACCTATTGACATGAAGGACTGTTTAGGTTGAATATCATCTTCTAAGGTTGATTTGGATGCCTGTAGTTACTTTTTGTTTCGTTTGGTTACGCCGTGAAATGTGTAATTAAGGGGTAATGATTTAATTGGGTAGCCAAAAAAAAATAAAAAGCATAGGTGTGATAGGTGGAAATGCCCGAAGCTATAAAGCATATAACTGAGGGCAGCTTTAGTAGTGTAAGTTATCAATATGCTTTCAGTGTTAATGTTCAAGTTGCTTTGGTTGTTTGAAGGTTGTTTAAAATCTTATGAAAGAAGATTGTGAGGTGTTGAATGTTGGGTGGTTTTTCTTTTGTAAGCTTTAGGCGTTTATAAACTTTAGTCGTTGATCGGTTACCGAATGGCGTTTATGCGGCGGATCGGTGCGTTTTTTTTAAATACTGTTCAGCAAGAGCGGGAGAGAAGCTTGATGTGTAAATCCGAAGGCGCTTAATAACATGCTCCCTACTTCTGCACCAGAGATTTTTCGACAGTTGGCGGATAAGTTGACCTGCGTCAGTGAAGAGGGCTTTTTTCAACACCTTGTGCGATCCCTGACGGGTATCCTTGGCGTTGATCATGCCGTTGTTGAATATGTCGATAGCCGCCAGGGCACTGTGAGCACATTGGCAGCGTGGTCTCAGGGTGAGTTCATTGAGACAGCTCCGTATTCACTACAAAGCACGCCATGCCAACAGGTCGCGGAACACTCACGGTTGTTTGTGCCTGCTTCTGCTCGTCAGCAGTTCCCGGATGATCAGCGGCTGGACTCCCTGAGCGTTAGGGGTATTTGGGTATCTCCATCGCAGCGCCTGGTGGCGGCTTTTTGGGGGCTATTGCGCTAATGCACTCATCCGTCCTGGAGCTTCCTTCTTATGCCGATGAAGTGTTACGTATCTCTGCGGCGTTGGCTGGCGCAGAGTTGGCGCGTCAGTTAGCAGAAAGCCAAACGCGCGAACGTCTGTTATATAAACAGCAGGCGTTGCAGCGCATTGGTCGACACAACACCGCCCTGATCAACACCATTAATGAGCAGCAACGCTTTCAACACGCCGTTGTTAGCTTGGCAACTGCGGTCTCAGCTGAGAATGGCGAAGCGTTTCTGCGCCGGCTAACCGCCCATATGGCCGAAGCGTTATCCGCTGAAGTGGGGTTTATAGCGCTACTGGACGAGCAGGATTCCGATATCGCGCATACCTTAACGCTGTATGTAAATGGTCAGTGCCAGGATAATTTTGCTTATTATCTTCCCGGCGTTCCTTGCCATAAGGTAATGGTGGAGCAAGAGTGTATCGTTCACGAGGGCGCCGCCATTAGGCTGCCTGCTGAAACCAACGGGGCGCTTTCGTGGGTAAACGGCTATGTTGGGCGGCGGCTGGATGATAGCCATGGTCAGCCGATGGGGCTTATTGGCGTCATGTTTAAGAAGCCGCTGGACGATGTGGATGTTGTGCGCAATGTCTTGCAGATATTTGCTGCGCGGGCCGCTTCAGAGCTTGAACGCCAACAAGACGAAGTACGCATTCGCCAATTGGCTTTTTCTGATTCGGGGACTCAATTGCCCAACCGTGCTGCCTTTATGCGCCACTTAGAGCGAGTGGTCGCCGATACGCAGACCACTGAATTGGCGCTATTGCTACTGGATCTTAATCATTTCAAAGAGATCAATGATACCGCTGGGCATGACCTGGGCGATTTAGTCCTAAAGGCCGTGGCCGAGCGCTTTGCAGCTTCGTTGACGGAGGGACAGTATTTAGCACGCTTAGCTGGTGATGAGTTTGTGGTGGTTTGCCCTGGTGTTGAGGCAAGCAGCGCGTTAGCCACAGCTCAGCAATTGTGCGACAGCATCGCGCAACCGTTTATTGTTGAGCAACACTCCTTTGAGCTTTCTGTGGGAATCGGTCTGGCGCTATATCCTCAGCATGCGGCAATGCCATTAGAGCTGTTGAAACACGCCGACATTGCCATGCATCAAGCCAAGCGGCAAAAGCTTCCCGTATGTGTATTTGAACCCTGGATGGGGCGCGTTGTGGCTGAACAGTTGCATATCGCCAAACGCCTGGCGTCCGCCATTGCCGAAAAACAGCTGAGCCTGCACTTTCAGCCCCAGGTAGATTTGCACACCGGCCAGTTAATTGGCGCTGAGGCGCTGTGTCGGTGGCACGATGAGGAACTGGGTGACGTTTCACCGGGTAAATTTATTCCTATTGCCGAGGAGCGCGGCATGATTGTCGCGCTCGGCAGTTGGGTGATAGAGGAAGCCTGCAGGCAACTTGCCGCATGGCGAGAGCAGGGGCGCTCTATGCCTGGCCAGTTAGCGATTAATATTGCCGCCCAGCAGTTTGAAGAGGATGATTTGGTGACTGGCCTGCTCGGTTGCTGTGTCGACTTTGGCGTTGAGGCGTCACAACTTAGCCTGGAAATTACCGAAAGCGGTATCATGGAGAATCCTGAAAAAGCGATTGCTATGACCGAAGTGTTAAAGAGCAAAGGGTTAGGGCTTTCCATTGATGACTTTGGCACCGGGTATTCGTCGCTTGCCTACCTAAAGCGCTTCGCCGCCGATAAAATTAAAATCGATATCTCCTTCGTCCGCGATATGCTCACCAGCGACAACGACCGTGTCATTGTGGCAACGATCATTGCCATGGCAAACACGCTGGGCCTTGAAACCATTGCGGAAGGGATTGAGAACCAAAACCAGATTAACGCATTGCTTGCAATGGGCTGTGCCCAGGGCCAAGGCTACTACTTTGATCGGCCATTGGCAGCTAAAGAGTTTGCCCAACGCTGGCTGCGCTAGGTGAGTAGGTCGTTTTTGCATTGAGCGTTTTTGAAGGGCGCCCACCAAACTGCTATCTATAATAGACAATAAGCTTAAGGTAGCGCCTGTTCTCCCGGTTCAACGAATCGAGCCCATTCTAATTTTAGCCTCAACCCTTTCAAAAAGCCCGGTTAGTCGGGGTGCCAAGTAGTCTAGACTCATGCTATACCTAAAACGTAACCTCATCTTCACATACGCTCGAGGTGCGCTTTAGGATGGTGAGAAAATCAAAAGGACGCATTTAGCTGATCGAATGGACTCTTTCGTATGTCGATTCGGCAAGTAAGCGAATTTGAATTTAGTCAAAGGATTGTACAGGAGCATGACGCTAAATGAGTGGATCGACCCGGTTAAGTAAATTTTCAAGCTGCAAAGGTTTTTTTTCAGTCGCCGTTCTGGGTGGCCTGCTGGTTGGAAGCATCCCTCTTGAGGCTTTTGCATTTGGCTTCGATGATGTCGCTAGAAAAGCAGAGGAACTAGCCCAGCAGGGCTACCGAGCCCCGGAAACATCTTTGCCTGATGAGCTGCGCGAACTCAGCTATATGGAGTATTCGCAAATACAGTTCAAGCGAGATCGCGATGTGTGGAGCGGTAAAGGCGCACCGTTCACCCTGAGCTTTATCCATGAGGGTATGCATTATGACAGTGCCATCCAATTAAACAGCGTTGATCAGGAGGGGGGGGTACATGGCTTTGCCTATAATCCGGATGATTTTACCTACGGTGATTTAGGCATCTCCGACGAAGTGAAGAATAGCGGTGGCATTGGTATTGCCGGGGTCAGGATCAACCATGCACTCAATGAAGGTGATCGCAAAGATGAGGTGATGGTCTTTCTGGGGGCTAGCTATTTTCGCGCTATTGGCGAAGGGCAGGTTTATGGGCTTTCCGGGCGAGGACTTGCCGTTGATACAGGGCTACCTTCGGGCGAGGAGTTCCCTCGCTTCAAGGAAATATGGATCGTCGAACCTGGCCCGGAAAGCCAGTACTTGACTATTTTCGCACTGCTTGACTCACCTAGCGTGACCGGTGCATACCGCTTCGTGCTGCGTCCCGGAGAAGACACTATAGTCGACGTACAGTCGCGGTTATATTTGCGTCGGGCTGTCGAGAAACTAGGGATAGCTCCACTCACCAGCATGTATCTTTACGGCCCAGAGCAGCCCTCTTCGACACAACACTATATCCCGGCAATCCATGATTCTAATGGCCTTTTGATCAATGATGCGCAGAATGGCTGGCTGTGGCGCCCGCTAGCCAATCCGGCCAGATTGATGATGAATAGGCATGCAACACCTCAGTTACGCGGTTATGGCTTGATGCAGCGTGGCCACAATTTTAGCGATTATCAGGATATTGCTGCACGTTATGATCTGCGCCCAAGCGCCTGGGTCGAGCCACAAAACGAATGGGGGGCGGGTAGCGTTGAGCTGATTCAGATTCCGACTGACAACGAGACCAACGATAATATCGTCTCGATGTGGCTGTCTGATGAACCCCATGAGCCGGGAACACCGCTGGCATTCGATTACCGTATTACGTTCACAACCAATGAAAGCCGCCACCTTGATCCTCAGCTTGCCTGGGTTGAAGAAACACGTCGCTCACGGGGAGAGGTGATGCGCGATAACCTAGTGCGCGAGCCCGACGGGACACTCGCTTTTGTCCTCGATTTTATCGGGCCCTCGCTTTCCGGTATCGGCAGCGATGCAAATATGACCGTTGAGGCAAGCGTGGGCGATAATGGAGAATTGGCGACTAGCCGCGTTGTTCATAACCCAGCGACCAACGGTTGGCGTGTATTTGTCAATGTGAAGCGGAATAATGGCAGCCAGCCCTTGGATATCAGGGCCAAGCTAATGCTCGATGGCAAGCAAATGTCCGAAACCTGGTACTACAGGCTGCCTGCTAATGGCTGAAATGATGTCTTCATCGCAGGCAACGCCAACGGATATTTATTTAGAGCGCTTGGCGTTGGAGACCCAGAATCGTAAGGAGCGCTACAAGTTTCTGGTCGGTGATCTTGATAAGCACGACATGGCGTCGCTACACGCTGCGTTGAGCGAGGATAGTGATGGGGATGGTAATTGGCAGAGAGGTGACAATAGTGATCCTGCAGCGCTGTCAGTAGGTCGGCGCCTGGCGCTTGCCTATGCAGAGCCGCCGCTAGCGCCGCCAGACGTGCTGTCTACGGACACCTCCGGTATTACCCGCCTGCAAACTGCGCCACCGATGAAGCGAACGCCGTTGGCGCCCCAGCAGTGGTCGACCAATCCTTTCGTGAATATTGGTCGCCGCTTCAAGCGCTGGGCAAATGGTGATTTTCGTCGGCGCAGAAGAGAGTCACCCTCCGCGTCCTGGAAGTGGGTCGCCACTAGGCGACGCTGGGTTTTGCTAGTGCTGATTTTCGGTCAAAGTATCATCGCTGCCAATCAGATGCGTACTGTCCTCCCTGGCCAGGGCCTGCAGTGGCTTGAGATAGCTATCCTGTCGTTATTTGTGTTGCTATTCGCCTGGGTATCCGCCGGGTTTTGGACTGCCTTGATGGGATTTTTCCAGCTATTACGAAGCCATGACCGCTACGCCATTGACAGCGAGGTGGGCGACGAGCCGATTGATGATGAGGCACGCACAGCACTATTGGTGCCAATCTGTAACGAGGATGTTGCCAGGGTCTTTGCCGGGGTGCGCGCCACCCTGGAATCCCTGCGCAGTACGGGTAATGACCGGCATTTCGACATCTTTATTCTGAGCGATACGTCCGATCCCGATATTGCCATTCAAGAAACCTATGCCTGGCTGGTGTTGTGTCGTGATCTGGATGCTTTCGGTCAGGTTTTCTATCGCCGCCGACAGCGTCGAGTCAAACGCAAGAGCGGTAATCTCGACGATTTTTGCCGCCGCTGGGGGGTGCTCTATCGTTATATGGTGGTGTTGGACGCCGATAGTGTCATGAGCGGCAAATGCCTGACGCGACTGGTGCAAATGATGGAGGTGCACTCCAGGGTCGGCATTATCCAAACAGCGCCACGCGCTTCGGGGCGCCTCAATCTGTACGCTCGGATGCAACAGTTTGCGACACGAGTGTATGGACCGCTGTTTACTGCCGGGCTCCATTTTTGGCAATTGGGTGAGTCGCATTACTGGGGCCATAACGCGATCATTCGCCTCGCCCCGTTTATGCAGCACTGCATCCTGGCGCCACTGCCCGGTAAAGGCTCGATGTCTGGGGAGATACTATCCCATGATTTTGTTGAGGCGGCGCTGATGCGGCGAGCCGGTTGGGGGGTATGGATTGCCTACAAATTGGAAGGCAGCTTTGAAGAAATGCCACCTAACCTGCTCGATGAACTCAATCGCGACAGACGCTGGTGCCACGGAAATTTGATGAACTTCCGGCTGTTTTTCTCGCAAGGCATCCACCCCGTCCACCGTGCCGTTTTCCTGACCGGTTTAATGTCTTATCTTTCCGCGCCGCTATGGTGTCTTTTTTTAGTGCTTTCGACCGCGCTTTTAGCAGTGCATACCTTTAGCACGCCCGACTACTTTCCTGAGCCGGGAATGTTGTTTCCTGTTTGGCCACAATGGAATCCAACCTTAGCGGTGGGGTTGTTTGGTGTGACGGCGTTACTGCTGTTCTTGCCTAAGCTACTCAGCGTATTGCTGGTGTGGATACAGGGGAGTCGTCAATTTGGCGGGCCTCTTAAGGTATTGGAAAGTATGATTCTCGAGTCGCTATTCTCGATGCTATTAGCGCCGGTAAGGATGCTGTTTCACACCCGCTTTGTACTGACGTCATTGATGGGGTGGGCGGTTCAATGGCGCTCACCATCACGTGAAAATAGCGACACGACGTGGGGGGATGCGTTCCGCGCACATTGGAGTCAAACCCTAATAGGGGTTGTGTGGGCAGCGGGTGTTTACGTTATGGAGCCTACATTTCTGTGGTGGCTCTCGCCCATCGTCGTCGCTTTGATGCTGTCTATCCCGGTATCGGCACTGTCGAGCCGTGTCTCGTTAGGGTGGTTCTGCTTTCAAAAGCGGCTTTTCCGGATCCCCGAAGAAACACAGCCGCCCCGTGTGCTGCGGCGCATGGTGAGGTTGCTTTCCCGCATGAATACAGGAATGGCGGCGCCGTCTTTTGCCCAAATGGTGGTAGATCCTGTGCCGAATGCGTTGGCTACTGCTTTAGGCACATCACGGCATACCGATGCCGAGCCAATACGCCAACGTCGGGCCGAGCGGGTTGCACGCGGAGTCAGGATGGGGCCTGCGGCAATGAGTAAGCTGGAGCGTTTGGATTTTCTAGATGACCCGGTGATGATGTCGCAACTGCACTACCACATTTGGGAAGACAGCAAGGCACATCACAGTTGGTTTGACTGTGGTCTGCCAGGCCGTGAATCCAAGCACCTCCCAACCTTTAACTAGGCAGACGCTCTTTTTTAGCTACTCTCGCATTTAATCAGGCCGGCTGAGAGGCTGGCTTGTATTTGCCGCTATTCACTGACTCGCTCATAACGTTTTCGCACTGAGCGTTTGCGATGGGCTCTCTCCGAACTGCTGCTTGTAGTCGTGGGCGAACTGTCCCAAGTGCCAAAAACCCCAGTAGGTGGCTATTTCCGTGACCGATTGTTGCGGAGATGCCGTCCGCAGCGCCCGGCGCACGCGGTTCAGCCGGGTCAGGCGTAAAAACTGCAGCGGGCTGATGCCCAGGATGGTGGTAAAGCTGTACTGCAGGGTGCGGCGGCTAACGTGAGTGAGCTGACAAAGCTCCTCCATCGTCACCGGGCCATCCAAGTGCTCATCAACATAGCGTTTAACCCGGTCTACCACTTCCTTACGATGAGTGTAACTGGGTGGCAGCTCTGCTCCAGGCTGCTCGCCCTGCAGCAGTTCGAGTAACGCCATCAGCAGAATGTCTTGATGAATATGGCTAGCGATCGCCAAGGTCTGGCTGGTGAGGAGACGTTCAATAAGAAATGACACCGCATTGAGCGTTTCGCCAGCCGCTTGCCGACGCGGCTTTACTTGCCAGCGTTTATCCAGGCGCACCCCCTGCCGTTTAGCCGCCGCGGTCAATGCGGGCAACTGGATCACCAGCCCATATATATCGAAGGCCTGTGGGGTAACCAGTTCAAAATCCCGCCCGCCGGGGCGGCACATCACCTCGCCCGCGCTAAGCGTTTGACCATTGATACGCGTGCCTTGACGAGTAGTGGGAATCCCAATCCACAGCGAATTTGGCCATACCCGACAGTCCTGGCGTAGCGCTTGCCCGGTGTACTCCTTAAACACCTGCATCGTCTCTAATGCCACTTCATCCAGGCGACCATAGAAACTGCCAGGACTGAGCTGGTCGTACTCCTGTTGCCAACGCGTCAGGTTTTGCGCGTGCTCATCAGCATCAAACGCTTCCTGGACGCATCTTTTTGGTGCAAATGCGCTGTCGAGCGTGGTCATGGGTATCTCCTCGAGACGTAATACGCGCCCAATACTGCCTGGTTAACGCCTTAACTTTTTGTATTTATTTGAATTTATTAAATATTGAAGGGTTTGCCAAAACTCGATACTCCCTTTCTAGTGATAGCGCTATGGTAGAAACAAGCAAGTTTTATACCTCAACGCGCATGCCGTGACGCTGTGTCTGAAATATACGTAGAAATTGAAATATAAAAAAGGAAGGCCCCATGACGCAGACCTATCACACGACGGTGGGGAGCCGCAGCTATCGCTTTGCAAGCCTGGCAGAGCTAATGGCTAAAGCCACACCGCCCCGTTCCGGCGACCGTTTGGCCGGAGTAATGGCGGAGAGCGCTGAAGAGCGCGTGGTCGCTCAGATGGTATTGGCTGAACTCCCGCTCACCACCTTTTTGAACGAGGTCTTGATCCCCTACGAAGAGGATGAAATCACTCGGCTGATTATCGATGACCATGACGCCGACGCTTTCGCTCCCCTCCGTCACCTCACCGTCGGCGATTTTCGTAACTGGCTGCTCTCCGACCACGCTACCAGTGAGGTGTTAGCAGAAGTAAAAGCGGGGATTACCCCCGAAATGGCCGCTGCCGTCAGCAAGCTGATGCGCAATCAGGATTTGATTCTGGTGGCCAAAAAGTGTCGGGTCACCACCGCCTTTCGTAATACGATTGGTCTGCCGGGGCGGCTTTCAACGCGGCTCCAGCCAAATCACCCCACCGATGATGTGACCGGTATTGCGGCCAGCATTCTGGATGGCCTGCTCTATGGCAGCGGCGACGCGGTGATTGGCATCAACCCCGCGACGGATAACGTCGCTCAGAGCGTCAAGCTGATGCGCTTGATGGATGAAGTGATCCAGAAGTATCAAATCCCCACCCAGTCCTGTGTGCTTACCCATGTAACGAATACGCTGGAAGCGATCGAGCAGGGCGCCCCGGTGGATCTGGTCTTCCAGTCGATCGGCGGCACTGAGGCCACCAACCGCAGCTTTGGCTTTGACTTGAGTACTCTCGCCGAAGCTGAAGCAGCGGCACAGTCGCTCAATCGCGGTACGGTGGGGCGCAACGTCATGTATTTCGAAACCGGCCAGGGCAGCTCGCTCTCTGCCGACGCTCACCACGGGCTCGACCAGCAAACCTGCGAAGCTCGCGCCTACGCCGTCGCACGCAAGTTCAAGCCTTTGTTAGTGAACACTGTGGTGGGTTTTATCGGTCCGGAGTACCTGTTCGACGGCAAGGAGATCACCCGTGCAGGCCTTGAAGACCACTTCTGCGGCAAGCTGTTGGGCGTGCCCATGGGCTGCGATGTCTGCTACACCAATCATGCCGAAGCCGATCAGAATGATATGGATAACCTGCTCACGCTACTCGGCGTGGCGGGCTGCAATTTCATCATGGGTATCCCCGGCTCCGACGACATCATGCTCAATTACCAGACTACTTCCTTTCACGATGCGCTCTATGCATGGCGGGTACTGGGGCTGAAGGCTGCGCCGGAGTTCGAGCGCTGGCTCGAAGAGATGAAGATTTTCCAGGATGTCAGCACCCACCGGCTCAATGACCAGCTTCCGGCCGCCTTTGCCAAAAGTCTGTACCACCTCCCCAAGGAGCCGCGCCATGGCACATGATCCATCATCCCCCATCGTGGTGGAGAACCCCTGGGAGCGGCTGAATGCCTTTACCGACGCGCGAATTGGCCTGGGGCGCGCTGGGGTCAGCCTGCCGACCAGCAAGTTGCTGGCATTTCAGTTGGCTCACGCCCAAGCACAGGATGCGGTTCACTGTCCGCTGGATGTGGAAGCGCTTTCTACCGAGCTGTCCCAAACCCTGAGTTTGACTGAGACACCGCTACGCTTGCACAGCCATGCCCAGGATCGTGCCACGTACCTGCAGCGGCCCGACTATGGCCGTCGCCTTAACGACGAAGCCCGTGAGCACCTCCAGAAAACCGCCGCGTCTCAGCAGCGTTATGACCTTGCGATTGTTGTGGTCGATGGGCTTTCGGCGTTGGCTGTACAGCAAAACAGTGCTCCGTTTCTTGGCGCGCTTTATCAGATGCTGAGCGGCGATGCTGCCGACTGGCAGCTAGCGCCGCTGACCATTGTGGAGCAGGGGCGGGTAGCGATTGGCGACGAAATTGGCGCCCTGCTCAATGCCGACGCCGTGCTCGTCATGATCGGCGAACGACCGGGGCTAAGCTCGCCGGATAGCCTGGGGCTTTACATGACCTGGGCGCCCGAACCTGGATTAAGGGACGACCGGCGCAACTGCATTTCCAATGTGCGTCCGGCAGGTTTGCAAGTGGAGGAGGCCGCCAGACGCTTCTTTCTGCTGTTAAAAGAGGCCCGCCAGCGCAAATTGTCGGGCGTTAAGTTGAAAGACCGCAGTGAAGACGATGTGCTAGAAGGAGACTCCGCATCAGGTTCGACGCGTAACTTCCTGGTGGCAGATTAACGTCACCTAACAAGCGACACCCTATAACAACGATCACACAACAAAACGGAACAACGTTGGTAAACCACAGCACGCCGCTGACGACGATTTCGTTCCACACTTAAAGGGCAAAACGATGACACAACCAACGATAGATCAGGCGTATCTGGCAAAACGCCAACTGCGCAAAGGCACCGCTGGCTGGATGTTGCTGGCGGGCCTTGGGGTTTCCTACGTAATTTCCGGTGATTTCGCCGGGTGGAACTTTGGTATTGCTGAAGCTGGCTGGGGTGGCTTTGCAATAGCCGCGTGCCTGATGGCGTTAATGTATCTGGCACTGGTGCTGTCACTTGCCGAAATGTCGGCGGCGATACCCGCGGCTGGGGGCGGCTACAGCTTTGCCCGTCAGGCAATGGGGCCTGCTGGCGGCTATCTAACTGGGCTGGCCGTATTGATTGAGTATGCCCTGGCACCGGCGGCCATTGTGATCTTCATTGGTGCCGCCGTAGAGTCGTTGCTGGGTATCAATGGCCCGCTGATCTACCTCATTTTCTACGCATTGTTTATCGGCATTCACCTGGCGGGTGTGGGGGAAGCGCTAAAAGTCATGATGGTCATCAGTGGCTTGGCAGTGTTTGCCATCCTGGCCACCGCCGTCGCACTGATCGGAGATTTTGATGCCGCCAACCTGTTTGATATTGCCCCCACCGATGCGGCAGGTGCGAGCACCTTTATGCCTTTTGGTTGGTACGGCGTTTGGGCGGCACTACCCTTTGGTATGTGGCTGTTCCTAGCGGTAGAGGGCGTACCGCTCGCGGCCGAAGAGGCTAAAGATCCTGCCCGGGACATGCCCAAAGGCATTATCGGCGCGATGCTGTTCCTGCTCTTCACCGCGCTGTTAGTCGTGGTGCTACTAGCCGGTGCGGCGGGTGCCGAGATGATCGGTCAAAGCGGCGTACCGCTGGTGGATGCGTTGAATGCAGCGGGTAATCCGACCCTAGCAACCGTGGTGAACGTGCTGGGTCTGGCGGGGCTGATTGCTTCCTTCTTTTCGATTATTTATGGCTACAGCCGGTTGGTGTTTGCGCTCTCACGGGCGGGGTATCTCCCCAAGGCACTGTCGCTGACCAGTGGCCGTAAAGTGCCTTATCTTGCCCTGATCGTGCCCGGCGTGTTTGGCTTTCTGGTGTCGCTGAGCGGTGAAGGCGATCTGATGCTGGGCATGGCCGTGGTCGGTGCGACGATCTCTTATGCGCTCATGGCACTCAGCCATATTCTACTGCGGGTAAAACAACCCGACCTGCCGCGCCCGTATAAAACCCCTGGCGGTGTCGTCACCTCAGGGATTGCACTGGTGCTCTCCCTGGTTGCGCTCACCGGGGTATACGCCTTCGACCCACGCGCCTTTAACTACACCATCGTGCTGTTCATTGTTGGCGCAGCCTACTTCTTCCTCTACAGCAAGCATCACCTCGTAGCGAAAACCGCCGATGAGGAGTTTGCGCTGGTGGTCGCGTCACCTGAAGATCTGGAAGGTAGTGATGTAGACCCAGCGGTCACGACAGCGAAGCTGTAATTTGCGAGGTTAATCGCCTAGTCTGAATAAGCCTCTTTGCCCTGCGGCAAAGAGGCTTTTTTGGCTAATGATAAGGAGTCATCATGACGTTGACATTTGATCGTCCCAGTGAGCAGCAACGCTGGTATGCCGTTGATGATGGCGTAATGGGAGGCGTTTCAAGGAGCGCTTTTCGCGTTACTGATGGCGAAGGATATTTTCATGGCGAGGTGTCACTTGAAAACGGCGGTGGCTTTGCCTCCGTTCGCCGGGAACCCAACGGTTTTGAACCAACCCTGGCGGATGCCCAGGGAATAGCGCTGACCGTGCGCGGCGATGGGCGTACCTATCAGTTGCGCCTGAAAAGCACCTCCCTTGGCAATGCCTCAGCGTACCGAGTGAAGTTTACGCCTTCTCAAGATGCCTGGGAGACGCTGCACTTCTCATGGGATGCTTTTGAAGCGGTGCGGCGGGGAACGCTACTGAGTGACGCTCCAGCAGTAACGCCAAGCGAGATTCACCAACTCGGCTTTTTAATTGCTGACCGCACCGCGGGGCCTTTTTGCTTACGGCTCAAACGTATTGCGTTGGTGCGCTAAAAATGGGCTACCCAACCAAGGTCGTCTCGTATGTAGTTTACCGTTAGGCAACGCTAGCGGAAATCAACAGGAGCCCAGCCCGTGAAGCACTCACCTGCGTACCGCTTAGCGACGACGATTTTGCATGGCTTCGATGAGTATCGCGAGCGTTTTAAAGAGATCACTGCCGATGCCAGCCGCCGTTTCCGTGACGCGGCGTGGCGCGAAACGCAGCAGGCATCCGCCGAGCGTATCAACCTTTATAAGGAAAAGATTGATGACACTCTGGGGCGTTTAAAGCGTACCTTTGACCCTGAAGTGGTTTCTCACTGCGAGTGCTGGCGCGAGGCGCGCAACCACTATGCTGAGTTGATCAGTCACCGACTCGATTATGAGCTCGCTGAAACCTTCTTTAACTCGCTGTTCTGCGCTATTTTCCATCATCGCCATATCCGCAACGACTGGATGTTTGTGTATAGCTCCCGGGAGGATGCCGCCCACCGCTCGGGAATTGACCTATGCCGTCGCAAACAGGTTAATGGCGACTGGCAGGCTGCCCTCAAATGGGCGCTTATCGATGCCCCCTTCGAAAATCGCTTTGCAGAAATAGATCAGGATACTCATCTCGGCGCCACCTTCTTACAGCAGCACTTACCCACGGCGATTTTGAACGCCGGTGATGCTGAAATCGAGTTGCTGAATAGCGTCTTTTATCGCAATAAAGGCGCCTATTTGGTGGGGCGAATCCTGGGCGGCGGCGAGCAGGTGCCTCTGGTGCTGCCGGTACTCCATGGCGAAGGGTTTGGTGAGCAGCAGGGGGGCGACCCTTGCCTACACCTGGATACGGTACTGATCGAAACCGACGAGGTGTCGATTATTTTCTCCTTCACCCGCGCCTATTTCCAGGTTGAGGTAGCGGTACCCAGGGAGTTTGTCGATTACCTGCAGCAGCTGATGCCGCACAAACCGGAAGGCGAGCTCTACGCTGCCATCGGCTTTTTCAAACATGGTAAAACCGAGTTTTTTCGGGCGCTGAATCGTCAGGTGGCGAAGCGCGAGGATCAGTTTATTATCGCCCCAGGCGTGCGCGGCATGGTGATGGCGGTTTTTGTAATGCCTAGCTTTCGCACCGTCTTTAAAATCATTAAAGATAAATTCGATCCGGCCAAAGACGTAACCCACGCCGTAGTGCGCGAAAAGTATCGGCTAGTAAAGCGCCACGACCGGGTAGGGCGCATGGCCGATACTCAAGAGTTCTCCAATTTTATTGTCCGCCAGGATCATTTTGCGCCGGAGTGTCTGGAGCATTTATTGGAAGTGGCTCCTTCAACCGTTGTGTTGAAAGACGATAAGGTGATTATCAAACACTGCTATACCGAGCGCATGATGACGCCGCTGAACATCTACCTGGAACAGTGTAGTGACCCAGAGAAGGAGATGGTGCTTAAGGATTACGGTAATGCCATTAAGCAAATGGCCGCGGCGAATATCTTTCCCGGTGACATGCTGCTGAAAAATTTTGGCGTTACACGCCATGGAAGGGTGATCTTCTACGACTACGATGAGGTCTGCTACCTCACCGAGTGTCGTTTTCGGCATATACCCAAGTCCCAGGGTAATGACTTCCAAGGGGGCGATACGTTGTCCATCGGCCCTAACGATATTTTTCCAGAGGAGTTTGGCCCTTTCATGTTCGCTAATAAGGCGCTGCGCGATATGTTCATGGCGCAGCACCCCGAGCTATTTGATCCGGAATACTGGCTGGAACTGCAGCAGGCCATCATCGATGGCAGTGTCATCGACGTTTACCCTTACCGCAATAAGCAGCGTTTTGCGGGCAGTATCGGCCAGCTAGTATATTAGGCCTCTATTTAAGGTACGGTGGAACATAAACGACGAGGTAAGCATGGCAGCAAGCCCGCATTTGGTGGTATTTACCGGCTCGGGGATCAGCGCCGAGAGCGGGATTAAAACCTTCCGCGCTAGTGATGGTCTGTGGGAGAATCATCCGGTCGAGGAGGTGGCCACCCCCCAAGCGTGGCAGCGGAATCCGCAGCAGGTATTGGATTTCTATAATCAGCGCCGTGAGCAGATCCGTCGTGCCAAGCCCAACGCCGCCCATAAAGCACTGGCTGCCCTGGAGCAAGGTGGCTTTAGCGTCAGTATCATTACCCAAAATATTGATGACCTTCATGAGCGTGCAGGCTCTCGCCATGTATTACATCTACACGGCGAGATTTTAAAAGCACGTTCGTCAATTGATGGGCGTATGCGCTACCCGCTGCCGAAAGGTGGCATCGAACTGGGCAACGTGTGCGACAAGGGCAGCCAACTTCGGCCCGACGTGGTCTGGTTTGGCGAGTCGGTGCCGCTGTTTCAAGATGCCTGTGAGCTTGTTAGCCAGGCTGATTTTTTACTGGTCGTGGGCACCTCGCTGGCGGTTATGCCTGCGGCATCGCTATTATCCTACATCGACTACGATACCCCCTGCGCATTGGTCGACCCGGAAGCGGATAGGCTCAGCCCGCCAGGGGTGTTGGCAATTAACACTACCGCCGGTGAGGGCGTTCCGGCGCTAGTGAATCGCTGGAAGCAGCAGGGTAATTTGTTATTGTCTTGAGCCGCTTATTTTTGATCCAAAAACCACGTTTTCATCACCTCGGTAATCTGGGTAATTTCCGCTTCCGAGGTGATGTAGGCGGGCATGGTATACAGCCAGCGGCCAATGGGGCGCAGCCACACGCCTCGCTCCTGGGCGAAGTCACCTACGCCTTTCAGCGCCTCGGCGGAGTGCGCTTCGATTACGGCGGTGGCGCCAAGGACTCGAACGTCAGCCACGGCCGGATGTGCATTCAGCGCTTGGTCTTCAAGTAGCTCACGTTGCAACTGCTGGCTGAGCTTGGCAATCTTGTTCAGGTAATTCTCTTCCTCGAAGACGCGCAGACTCTCTAATGCCACGCGGCAGGCCAACGGGTTGCCCATAAAGGTAGGCCCGTGCATAAAGGCGTGATAAGGGCTGTCGCCGACAAAGGCGTCATGGACACGATCTGTGGCGAGCGTAGCGGCGTGACCCAAATAGCCGCCGGTCAAACCTTTGGAGAGCACCATGATATCCGGAGTGATGCCCGAATGGTCGGCGGCAAACAGTTTGCCGGTGCGGCCAAAGCCGGTGGCGACTTCGTCAAAAATCAACAGCACCCCAAACTCATCGCACAGTTCCCTGGCGCCAGTAACATAGTCTGGCGAGGTCATGTTGAGCCCGCCTGCCGCTTGTAACAGGGGCTCCATCAGCAGTGCAGCGATCTCTTCATGGTGGCGCTCAAGTACACTGCGCAGGGCGCTAAGGTCGTGCTCGACCTGTTCAGCGGTGGCATCAAAAGGGGCCGTGGGCGCCGGGGCGAAATGGTGCTGGGGGAGCAGACTGGCGAACAGGCTATGCATGCCTTCTTCTGGGTCGCACACCGCCATGCATCCGGTGGTGTCACCGTGGTACGCCTTCATCAACGAGAGCATCTTTTGTTTTCGGGGGTGGCCGGTAAGCACTTGGTACTGGAGGGCCATTTTCATCGCCACTTCCATACCCACCGAGCCGCTGTCCGAATAGAACACATGATTCAGCCCGGCGGGGGTAATGCGCACCAGTTCACGAGCTAATTGATCGGCGGGCTCATGCGTCAAGCCGCCAAGCATCACGTGGCACAGCTCGCCTGCCTGTTCGCGAATGGCCGCCACCAAGCGCGGGTGGCCGTAACCGTGGATCATGCACCACCAGGAGCAGGTGGCGTCCAGCAGGTGTTCGCCGCTCTCAAGCACAAAGTGAACGCCGTCGCCGCCGACTACCTTGGGGGCGGGTGTCTGGGTTTTTAGGTGTGCATAAGGATGCCAAACCGGCGTGTTCATAACGGCTCCAGGGATAGGTAGGGGGCGGCAGTCGCGGCACTGGGGGCATCTAGATGGGGAATAATGCCTAAACAGGGAGCCGCCAGCTTGGCGTTTAGATGGGCAATATTGGCCTCAAAGCGGGCTGTGTCAGCCGCAAAAGTGGGGTCTACCACGCTGCCTGCCCAGCCGGCTAATACCAAGCCGTCGGCGCGAATGGCTTCTGCGGTTAAGCGGGCATGATTCAAGCAGCCCAGCTTTAGGCCAACCACCAGAATCACCGGTAGCTCAAGCGCCATCGCCAGGTCGGCAAAATCTTCCTGTTCGTTTAACGGTACGCGCCAGCCGCCGGCGCCTTCAATCAGAGTGATGTCTCTGGGTGTTTGGCTAAGCGTTTCGCGCAGCAAGCTAACGATGGTGCTAATCTCAAGCGGCTGACCCGCCTCTAACGCAGCGAGGAGAGGCGCAATGGCGGGGGCAAAGGCGATGGGATTCACCGTGGCGTAGTCGACCGGCGGCACGCTTTGATGCTGAAGGGCGAGAGCATCACTATTTTGCAGGCCTTCAGGCGTCGCTTGGCTGCCTGAGGCGATAGGTTTTAAGCCCAGCGTGCTCAACTGCTGTTGGCGGGCGGTATATAGCAATCCGCTGGTCACCAATGTTTTACCCGCATCGGTATCGGTGCCAGTCACAAACCAGACGTTCATAGCGATTTTTCCAATTGCAGCGTTAAGCAGTGGTAACTCACGGGTAGGCCTTCCGGTTGGCGGAGTTGTTCAAAGCGCGCTTGTGCGGCGGCGATGTCATTTCGACTAAGGCTGGCTTGTGGCCGGGCAATCTGGGCGCCGACACCTTTGATGGACGCCATTACCGCCTTCAAGTCAGGGTAATAGAAGCGCTCAACGCTGGCCGTCTGCCGGGTGATGGTTAAGCCGCTTTCGCCGATGGCTCTCTCGACGCTGGCGCGATCAGACGTTTGCAGCAGCGCTTCGGGTCTCTGCCAGGCATGGCCAACTTCTTTTAACGTTCCTGGCAGCAGCGTCGTAATATGCGCCAATCCCCCGGGCGTGAGGACCCGGTAAAGCTGCTCCATCACCGCGCCAATGTCGGGGCACCACTGCACCGCCAAGTTGGAAAACACCAGATCAAATGCATGCTTACCAAACGGCAGTGCCGCGGCGTCTCCCGGTTGCCAATGAATGCTTTCACCGTGGCGCTGGCGGGCCTGTTCCAGCATGCCGGGGGCTAAATCTAACCCCGTTGTACGAGCATTCGGGTAACGTTCAGCCAACCGCTGTGTCCAGTAGCCGGTACCACACCCCATATCCAACACGTTAAAAGCGTGTGGAGGTAACGAACCCCAAAGCTTCTCGCCTATGTGGCGTTGTGCTGTGGCTAGCGCATCGTAGCGGGGAGCGGCCCGGGAGAAAGCGTGGGCGACCCGTGCCTGCCAGTTAACCTCAGCCTTCAGCGTTAGATCGTTCATAAAACCGCCGTACTGACGTCAGTCATCTGTCTGGCATGATGGCCAATCGTTGCTGCGAGTGCCTGGGGCTGCGAGAGCATCGGGCAGTGGCCGACATCGCTTAGGGGCTTGCTTAGGCGGCGCTGGGCGGGGCTGATGAATGGATCATGGTCGCCGATGAGACGTACCACTGGGCAAGGGGGCGCCGCTAGGCGTGGGCGATTATCAATGGTTGCCAGCCAGTGTAGGCCGGTAGCCAAGGTGGGGCTGTCGGCAGGCGGTGTATCGCCCAATAAATCACGCAGTTGCCGGTGAACTTGCCGGGGGCCGGGCTCACCTTGGGTCTGCCAGCGCAAAAAGTGTTGCCAGGTCGCGGTGGGGTCGCGCTGAAAGGCGCGTTGGAAGGCACTCAGCTTGGCGCTAGTGACGCCACCTTTGGCGCTGACCTCGCCTTTGACACAGAACGTCTCCCCCGCACCGAGCAGAATCAGGCCCCGAGGTGGGGGAAGATACGCCAGTAGTGCCGTAGCAAGTAGTCCGCCCAATGACCAGCCGACCCAGACTGCATTGCTGGTTAACGGCTCGACCATAGCGTCTGCCAACTCTTCCAGCGTAGCGTTCGCCCTCAGCGGGGGTGCATCGCCGTAGCCGGGCCACTCCACCGCCTGGGAAGATAGGTGAGTGGGCCAGTACGCCTCAAGCGGCTGCCAAATACGCTGGTCGATTCCCCAGCCGGAGAGCAGGATTAAGCGCAGGGGCTGCATAACGCCTCTTGATGCTGGCAGTGGTGGAGCGCGGCTAATAGCTGGTCAATATCGTCGTGCTGATGGCGAGCGCTTAACGTCACCCGCAGACGGGCTTCACCCTTGGGCACCGTTGGCGGTCTAATCGCCCCCACTTGGATCCCCTTTTGCTGGAGCTGTACTGCCCAGCCTAGGGTGCGCGCTTCATCGCCCAGGATCAGCGGCTGAATGGGGGTGGCCGAATCGCTGAGAGGTAGCCCCAGGTGCAGCGCCTCATTGCGAAAGTAAGCGATATTGGCGTTTAGCTGGGCGCGGCGTTCCGGTTCTCCCTGAACGATCTCCAGCGCTTTTAACGTCGCGGCGGCGATGGCCGGCGGCTGGGCGGTGGTATAGACATAGCTGCGTGAAAACTGAATCAGGTGATCGATTAACTCGGTATTGCCAGCAACAAATGCCCCGGCGGTGCCTAATGCTTTTCCTAACGTGCCGACCAAAATCGGCACGTCCTTACTACTCCAGGTGTTGCCCACGCAGCCGCTGGCATTGTCGCCTAGCACGCCTACGCCGTGGGCATCATCGATCATCAGCCAGGCGCTGTGCTTCTGACTGACTTCGACCAGCGTGGCGATGTCGGCGATATCGCCATCCATACTGAAAACACCATCGCTGACCACGAGCTTGTGCGCGCACTCACTGCGCACCAGCAGGCTTTCCAGATCAATGGCATCGCGGTGATGAAAGCGCCGCGAGCGGGCACCGCTTAACGCGGCGCCATCAATTAGTGATGCGTGGTTGAGGCGATCCTGGAAAATAGCGGTATGGCGATCTGCCAGCGCTTGCAGCACGCCGAGATTGGCCATATAACCGGTAGAAAACAGCAGCGCACGTTCGCGGCCTGTCCAGCGTGCTAGCGCTTCTTCCAGAGCGTCGTGAATCTCTAGATGACCGCTGACCAAGTGCGAAGCACCTGCACCCGCGCCAAACCGGCGCGCGCCTTCCGCCTGGGCTTCACACACGCGAGGGTCTAGGGTGAGGCCCAGGTAGTCGTTACCTGCAAAGTCGAGGGTATTGTTTTTGGCTACCTGACGAGTTCGCCAGCGCTCCGTCTGTTGACGATGAGCGCGGGCGTCGGCCAGACGCTGTTGCCACGCTTCAGACACTGGCGTCTACCGCCAGCTCGGCAACCCTTTCGGCGTGCACCTGCTGCTGTGCCTGTTGGGCAAGGCGAGCCGCTTGAGTATCTTCGCTTTCGCAGGTCTCGCGCTTCTCAGGGTGCAGGCCCAGCTTGGTAAACAGCGCACGGTCACGATCCACTTGGGGGTTACCAGTGGTCAGCAGTTTGTCGCCATAGAAGATCGAGTTGGCGCCTGCCAAGAACGCCAGCGCCTGGGTCGATTCGTTCATCTGCTCGCGGCCAGCGGAGAGCCGCACATGGCTTTGCGGCATCATAATGCGGGCGACCGCAATGGCGCGTATGAACTCGATGGGGTCTAAATCTTCAACATTTTCCAGCGGCGTGCCGGGCACTTTCACCAGCATATTGATCGGCACGGATTCAGGGTGCGGTGAGAGCTTGGCCAGCTGTTGCAACAGGGCGCTACGGTCTTTGGCATCTTCACCCATGCCGAGAATCCCGCCAGAGCAGACCTTCATGCCCGCATCGCGCACGTTGGAGAGCGTTTCCAGCCGGTCGCTGTAGGTGCGGGTGGTAATGATCTCGCCGTAGAACTCCGGCGAGGTATCCAGGTTGTGGTTGTAGTAATCGAGCCCTGCCGTGGCCAATCGACTGGCCTGTTCGCCGTCGACCATCCCCAGCGTCATGCAGGTTTCAAGGCCCACGGCTTTCACCTGACGAACCATCTCTTCGACCAGCAGTAGATCTTTATCCCGCGGGCTTCGCCAGGCGGCGCCCATGCAAAAACGGCTGGCACCTGCCTCTTTCGCTGCCTTGGCTTGTTCGACGACCTTTTCAATTTCCAGCAGCTTCTCTTTTTCCAGCTGAGTGTTGTAGTGGCCGGATTGGGGACAGTATTTGCAGTCTTCGGGGCAGGCGCCGGTCTTGATCGACAGCAGGGTAGAGACCTGCACCGCGTTAGCATCGAAGTGGGCACGGTGAACCTGCTGGGCTTGAAACAGCAGGTCATTGAACGGCAGCGCGAAAAGCGCGTTGATCTCATCCAGCGTCCAGTCGTGGCGCTGCGCATGAAGAAGCTGTTCGTGATGCACGGTCATGGTGTAAACCTTTTTACCTTTAATAGTTGACGAGACTTTAGCGGCGTTGCGCTTTGGGTGTCAACGTTGAAGATTTTTTAGGTTTACGGTGGTGGTGGAAACATTCGTCAAAAGATGATGCGCTCATTTATACTCTGCGCCCTTTTTCACATTCTGGAGCGTGGATGTCTGATGTTGATAGCTCTGTTGACGAGAGCTCTGTGAATCATGATTCAGCCGCTGAACATCCGCGTCCGCCGCGGCGCGAGTTCAAGGCGCGGGGCAGTTTTGTCACCCGCTGCGATAACTGTCAGCTCCCCGTACTGAATTGCCTGTGCCCCTATCAGGTGAAGGCGGAGAGCCATGCTCAGGTGTGGTTATTGACCCACCCCTTGGAGCATTACAAGCCAACCAACACCGGGCGTTTGATTGGTGATGTGATCACGACGACCCAAGTGTTTACCTGGTACCGCACGGCGCCGGATGCACAGCTGGCCGCGTTGTTGAAAGATCCTCTTTACGCGCCCTTTGTGATCTTTCCCGATGATCAGCCCGACTATGCGGATCGGGTGGTTGGCATAGACGCGGTGCATGCGGCGAAAGCCCAGGCGCGCATTCCGGTGTTTATCATTTTGGATGGCACCTGGCGTCAGGCGCGGCGCATGTTCCGTAAAAGCGCTTATCTGGATGCTTTGCCCGTGCTGCCATTGAGAACCGAGCGTGAGACGCGCTACCGGCTGCGCAAACCGGCGTCAAAATCGCACCTTTGTACTGCGGAAGTGGCTATCGAGCTGCTGCGCCAGGGTGGGGATACAGTTGCTGCGGACGTGCTGGATGACTACTTTGAGGTATTTAACGATAGTTATGCGGCGAGCCGATTGCATCACAAAATCGACCCGCCTACTGCAGCGATGCGGCGCCTAGCCGCCAAACAGAGCACCGGCGATTCTGAATCCGGCCACCCAGGTGCCCACCGCGGAGCCTAGCGTGGCGAGAATAAACACCAGCAGGGTGCGCGAGACACGGTTTTTCCACCAGCCTTTCAACTGCGTGACATCGTGGCGTAGCGATGAAAAATCGCGCACTTTGGGTTTGCGCATAAAGAGCTCAACCCCAGCGGCCACAAATCCAGCGCCGATGGTGGGGTTCAGCGAGGTGAGCGGCGCGGCAAAGAAGGTGGCAATCACGGTCACCGGGTGCGCCATGGCGATAATCGTCGCACCGCCAGAGAGAATACCGTTAATCAAGAACCACTCAAGCACCAGTTGCCAGCCAAGGTCGGTGTTACGTGAAAAACCAATCGCAAAGCCGGTAAGCACCAACGCGGTAATCAGCCACGGCAGCGCTTTCCAAAGCTTGGACGGTGGCGGGGTGGCTTCCAGTGTTTCGCGCTCTACCTTTGGCTCGGCTGGCAGCGGTGTTTCCAGATGTTCGCCAGTACCTTTGAGGTGGCCTGCGCCGAGTACTACTAACACGTGCTGGTAGCGCCCCGGCGGCGCGTCTTCGGCTAAGCGTAACGCCATATAGCGGTCGCGCTCGCGAATCAACGGTGTATAGAGCGCTTCGGATTCGGCGGCAAACTCGCTGAAGGTGGCCTCCAGCATATCGCCCTCTTTGAGCTTTTCGATGTCCTCTTTGGAGACATCCTGACGCGATAACACGCTGCCAAGCAGGCCTGAAAACAGCGAGAAGCGCTGCCACCAGGGCACATTGCTGTAAATGCGTTTCAGCGTTACGCCGACATCGCGGTCAACCAGCAACAGCGGCAGTTTCAGTCGGTTAGCTTCCTCAACTGCCGCACGCATTTCGGCCCCCGGCTGAATGCCGGATTGATCGGCAATCCGTTGCTGAAAGGCGCCCAGCGCCAGGCTTGCGGCCACCATGCCCGCTTTACCTTGTTTAAAGACTTGGAATAGATCCTGCTCGCCCATGGCATCCGGGTTGGACATGCTGTGGTGGCGGGCGTCACATAACTCAATGGCCACTGCATCAAAGGCGCCGCTTGCCAATAGCGCATGCACGTCGTCGGCACTTTCCGCCGACACATGGGCCGTGCCCAGCAGCGTGTAGCGGGTTTCACCGACAGTGATTGTTTTTAACGGCCCGCTGGTGGCTGGCAGCGAAGTCGGTGTTTCAGCCAGCGACTCCGCTTCTGCGTTGGGCGTTTCGTCGTGAGATGTATCTTCGTGGTTCATTAACAGCTCTCAAATCGATCAATAAGGGGGGGGCAGGCGTGAAGCGCTTAACGCCGCCAGAAAGCGGGGGTAAACAGCACCAGTACCGTAAAAATTTCCAGGCGACCGAGCAGCATAGCCATGACCAGTATCCATTTCGCCAAGCTAGGCATGTCGCCATAGTGAGTGTGGGATTCACCCAGTGCAGGGCCGAGATTATTGAGGGCCGAGCCCACCGTCGACCAGGCTGTGACCTGATCAACCCCGGTTGCCATGACGCCCACTAGCATTAAAAAGAACAGCATCACGTAGACTGAAAAGAACCCCCATACCGCTTGAGCAATGCTGTCGGGGACACTGACTTTACCTACTTTGACCGCAATCACCGCATTGGGGTGGATCAATCGCATGATTTCACGCATGCCCTGCTTGAGGATCAGAATGATCCTTATCACCTTCATGCCGCCACCGGTAGAGCCGGAGCAGCCGCCAACAAAGGCTGCCACAAACAGTAAAAAGGGCAGGGCGCCGGGCCACATGGAAAAGTCGGCAACGCTGAAGCCTGCTGTGGTGGCCACCGACACGACTTGGAAAACCCCGTGTCTCAGACCGCGCGCGGTGTCGTAGGTGTCGGTTAACCACAGAGAGAGCACGGTGACCACGGACAGGGCGAGTAGAAATAGCATCAAAAAGCGCGCTTCGGGGTCGTGAAAGTAGTGCATCAGGCTTTTTTCACGCCAAGCGATAAAGTGTAGGCTAAAGCTGAACGCCGAAATCAACATAAAACCCACGCATATCATCTCGATGGTAGCGCTATCGAAATAGCCGATGCTGGCGTCGTGAGTGGAGAAGCCACCAATGGCGACGGTGGAAAAGCTATGGCTCAAGGCATCGAACCAGCTCATGCCCGCTAACATATAGGCGATCATGCAGGCCAGGGTGAGCGTGGCGTAGATATACCATAGCGCCTTGGCGGTTTCGGTGATGCGTGGTGTGAGCTTGGAGTCTTTCAGCGGCCCAGGAATCTCGGTGCGATACAGCGCCATACCGCCCACGCCGAGGGTGGGCAAAATGGCGACGGCCAAAACGACGATCCCCATGCCGCCCAGCCACTGGAGCTGCTGGCGATAGTAGAGAATCGACTCGGGTAGAAAATCGATGCCGGTAATCACCGTGGCGCCGGTAGTGGTTAAACCGGAGAACGACTCAAATACCGCATCGGTGACGCCGAGAGAACCTTCGCCGAATAGCATCAGCGGCAGTGAGCCGAACAGCGCCAGCACCGTCCAGAACATCGCGGCGATAATAAAGCCGTCGCGGATACGCAGCTCTTTTTGCGAGCGTCGATTGGGAAGGTAAAGCAGTAATCCCGTCACCACCGAAATCGCAATACCGCTAATAAAGGCACTCCACACGCCGTCACGAAACCAGAGTGAAATCAGCGTTGGGGGGAGCATGGTAAGGCTGAAGAGCATCAGCAGCAGCCCCAAAATGCGCAAAATAACCCGCAGACTCATGGTTGTCGCATGCTCCTGTTATTAGCAGCCAGTGGCCGTGGTTCGAGGGTTATCAAAAGAACGTTAAGCCGACTTGGAACAGGCGCTCCACATCGCGAATGCGGCGCTTGTCGATCACAAATAGAATCACGTGGTCACCGCTCTCAACCATCACGTCGCCGTGGGCGATAATGACTTCCTTGCCGCGCACAATCGCACCGATGGTGGTGCCCTCGGGCAGGTCGATCTCGCGGATGGTACGCCCGACCACCTTGGAGGACTGCTTATCGCCGTGGGCGATGGCTTCAATGGCCTCGGCGGCGCCCCGGCGCAGCGAGTGAACGTTGACGATATCACCCCGACGCACGTGGGTGAGCAAGCTGCCGATGGTCGCCTGCTGGGGAGAAATAGCGATATCGATCTCGCCCCCCTGCACCAAATCCACGTAAGCGGCGTTGTTGATCAGCGTCAGCACCTTCTTCGCCCCCAAACGCTTGGCGAGTAGCGACGACATGATATTGACTTCGTCGTCGTTGGTCAGCGCGCAGAAGATATCGCACTCTTCGATATTCTCCTCTTCCAGCAAGCGCTTGCTGGTGGCACTGCCGTGGAGCACCACGGTGCGATCCAGTCGCTCGGAGAGGGTGGTGCAGCGCTCCAGGCTGTGCTCGATGATCTTGACCTGGTGGCTATGCTCCAAATGCTCCGCCAGCCGCTCGCCGATATTGCCACCCCCGGCGATCACGACCCGACGGAAGTCCCGCTCGACCCGGCGCAGCTCGCTCATCACTGCGCGAATATCCCGGCGGGCGGCGAGGAAGAACACCTCGTCGTCAGCCTCGATGACCGTATCGCCACGGGGAATGATTGGGCGGTTACGGCGGTAAATCGCCGCCACCCGGGTATCCACGTTGGGCATATGGCGGCGCAGAAAGGCCAAATCCTGGCCCACCAGCGGGCCACCGTAGAACGCTTTCACCGCCACCAGCTGTACCAGGCCACCGGCAAACTCCAAGACCTGCAAGGCGCCTGGGTGTTCGATCAGGCGGCGTACATGGTCGGTCACCACCTGCTCTGGGCTGATGAGTACATCAATGGGAATCGCTTCGTGGGCGAAGAGCCCTTTACGGGTCAAGTAGGCGGTGGCGCGTACACGGGCAATCTTGGTCGGGGTGCGAAATAGCGTGTGGGCGACCTGGCAGGCGATCATATTGATCTCATCGCTGTTGGTCACAGCGATCAACATATCAGCGTCTTCGCAGCCTGCCTGACGTAGCACAATGGGGTAGGAGCCCGCCCCGGTAACGGTGCGGATATCGAGTTTGGTATGCAGCTCACGAAGTTTTTTGGCGTCAGTGTCAACGACAGTGATGTCGTTCTCCTCGCGGGCGAGGTGTTCTGCCAGTGTGCCGCCGACCTGGCCGGCGCCGAGAATGATGATTTTCATTGCTGAGCATCGGTTCCATTAAAAGCGCCAGCGCAATATCGTTAAGACCAGGAGACGGTCTTAGGACTCAGTCCTGACGTTGAAGACGTAAATGGTCGTTCAGGTACGTCTATCATGCGCTGCAATAAAGACGGCGGCCAGTGTAAACCAGCCGCCGCCGAAAAGCAGGTGGGGATTACTCTAGCGTAAAGCCGACTTTAACCGTTACCTGCCAGTGGGCCACTTGGCCATCTTCAATATGGCCACGGGTATCGACTACTTCCAGCCAGCGCATGTGCTTAATCGTTTCTGACGCCTTGGCCAGTGCATTCTGAACCGCTTCCTCAATGCCCTTCTCGGAAGAGCCGGTCAATTCCACGTGCTTGTAAGTATGATGACTCATAGTACCTCCTTCCTTGTCATGAAATCACTGCCCCCGACATCAGTGAGCGCCTAGGCAGTGCGCTTCTCTAGTCTGGCATAAAAAAAGCCATCGTGACTGTTCTGGGCTGGAAACAGCTGGCGACCCGCGCCGCTGGAAATGCCCCAGGCAACATCGTTAGGCGTGGTGACATGGGCGTCAGGGGTGCGGGCGAGAAATGCCTCAATCTGCTCACTGTTCTCTTCCGGAAGCACCGAGCAGGTGGCGTAGAGCAGGGTGCCACCTTCGCGCAGCATCGGCCAAAGGTTGTCTAACAGCTGACGTTGAAGCTTGGCCAGCGGCCGGATATCGTCTTTGCGCCGCAGCTTCTTGATATCCGGGTGACGGCGGATAACACCGGTGCCAGAGCAAGGGGCGTCGAGCAGGATGGCATCAAACGGCGTGCCGCTCCACCAGTCGCGCTCGGTCGCATCGGCGTGTTGGAGAACGGCCTCTACGCCTAGTCGGGTAAGGGTATCTTCCACCCGTGCCAGGCGCTGATTATCGCTATCGATAGCGGTAAGATTGATGTCGAACAGTTCGAGCAAATGGGCCGTTTTGCCGCCGGGGGCGCAGCAAGCATCCAGAACATGTGCACCTGGCCGTGGCGCAAGCACGGGCCCCAGCAGTACTGCCGAGAGTTGGGCGGCCTCGTCCTGAACGCTAATATGTCCCGCTTCGAAGCCAGGCAGCGCCGTGACATCGCAGGGTGTTTCCAGCGTGATGGCGTCTGGGGCGTGGGGGCACAGGTGACCACTCAACCCCTGCTCGGTCAACTGCGACAAGTAGGCTTCACGATCGTTGTGGTGCTGATTCACTCTCAACGTCATCGGGCCTGACTGGTTGTTGGCTTCGACAATCGCCCGCCACTGCTCTGGCCATGCCTGACGCAAGGCGTTAAGTAGCCAGGGTGGATGTTCTAACGCGACGCTCTCATCCCGGTCTACTTGGGCCTGGAGCGCCTCGGATTCGCGCTGCAATCGCCGCAAACAGCCATTTAACACGCGGGTGGCCCACTCCTTATTCAGCAAGCGCGCAGCGCCCGCGGTTTCACCTACTGCCGCGTGGGCTGGAATGCGCATGTACAACAACTGGTAAATACCCAGCAGCAGCAGCGCCTGAACATCGCTGTCGCGCTTTTTAAACGGTTGCTTAAGTAATGTGCCCGCTAAGGCTTCCAGACGCGGTAAGCGGCGGCAGGTGCCAAAGCAGAGCTCTTTGAGCAGCCCGCGGTCGCGAGCCACCACGCTGTGCTCATCCAGCCCCGCCAGTGAGCCTTGGTCGCTGAGCACCGGGGCCAGCGCGCGAGCCGCCGCGGCGCGGACTTCCTGACCACTGCCGCCTTGGGGGGAGCGCTTTTGGCTCATGGTGTTTCTCCTTCGCTGGCCTGAGCCGCTGGTTTACCAAGACGAGTACCGGTAGCAAGGCGCGCGTGGCGGGCATTGAGTAAGTCACGCACGTCCATGGCTTTACCGCCGGGCAGCTGTGCGCTGGTCACACAAAGTACCTCGCTGCCGTTTTCCCCACAGGCAATCCGCAGATGATCGTCGCCGTGGTCTAGTAGCATGCCGGGCTCGCAGGCTGGCTGATCGCCCTCTTCTACGTTCGCCATTAGCAGCCGCAGGCGATCATCGCCTAATGCGCACCAAGCCACCGGCCAGGGGTTAAAAGCGCGAATTTTGCTGGCTAACTGCTGGGCGGGCTGGGCAAAGTCGAGCTCGGCTTCCGCTTTGCTCAGCTTGGCGGCATAGGTGACGCCTTCCTCGGGCTGAGGCGTGGCATGCGCGGTGCCGGTGGCCAGGGCATCCAGCGTGTTGATCAACGCATTGGCGCCTTGAATCGCGAGACGGTCGTGCAAATCGCCGCCGGTGGTGCGGTTCGTAATGGGCGTGCGCACTTCCGTGAGCATCGCCCCGGTATCCAGGCCAGCATCCATCTGCATGATAGTTACACCCGATACGCTATCACCCGCCTCGATCGCCCGCTGTATGGGGGCAGCGCCGCGCCAGCGGGGCAGCAGCGAAGCGTGAACGTTAACGCAGCCGAGACGCGGTATGTCCAACACGGCCTGAGGAAGCAGCAGTCCATAGGCCACAACGACCATAATGTCGGCATTGAGCGCGGCCAGCTCGGCTTGAGCCTCGGGTTGCTTTAACGTCTGAGGCTGATAGACAGGCAGGCTGTGTTCCAGAGCCAGCTGTTTGACCGGGCTGGGCGTTAGCTTACGGCCGCGGCCAGCGGGGCGATCGGGTTGGGTATACACCGCCACCACCTCGTGCTGGCTTTCCAGCAGCGCGGCAAGGCTAGAGGCGGCGAATTCAGGTGTGCCAGCAAAAACAACGCGCAATCGTGACATATAAAGAGGGCTACCTGGCGTGAATGAGAGAAGTGTTAGGCGTCCTGCATCTGCTTGTGGCGTTTCTGCATTTTTTTGCGGATACGGTCGCGCTTTAGCGGCGACAAGTAGTCAACAAACAGCACACCCTCAAGGTGGTCGTACTCGTGCTGAATACAGTGTGCCAGCAGACCCTCTGCCTCTAACTCATAGGCCTCGCCATTACGATCCAGCGCGTTGAGCTGCACCTTAAGATAGCGCGGCACTTCGGCGTAGTGCTCGGGAATCGACAGGCAGCCTTCCGATAGTGGCTCTTTCTCGTCGCCAATGGGTGTATAGCGCGGGTTGATGAGCACCAGCGGCTGGGAGTTATCGTCGCTGACATCCATGACGACAATACGGCGATGGACATCGATCTGGGTCGCGGCTAGACCGATACCACGGGCGTCATACATGGTCTCCAGCATATCGTCGACGAGCTGGCGTACCTCATCGTCGACGGTTTCCACCGGAGCGGCCTTGGTGCGCAGGCGCTCATCGGGGAATTCAAGAATAGGAAGTTTGGCCATGGCGTTACAATCACCGTTATGCTGAGTCTAAATTAAGTCAAGCTAGGTAGTGACGAGCGTCTTCTAACCTAGGTACTTTATGATGGGTCACTATATCATGCTGTCAACGTTTCTGGGCATGGGCGCCCGATACGCACTGGGTTTCAGCAGCAACAGAATGACTGCGCTTATGCAGCGCTTCGACATGGAACTAAGAGTGATGCATTTTCTTGGGAGAACTGGATGGCGGCAAAACAACACGCCTACCGGAGGGCTTTGAGTGGTTTGCTGCTGAGCGCAGTGGTGCTGGTGAGTATTGATGCCACCGCTTGGGAGCGTGATCAGACAGTGATTACACTCTCGCCTCAGGTGCGTACCTTGCCCCATCGTGAAGCGATCGAGCCCATCGCCTTGGAGGAAGCACGAGCCTTTCTGCGCGAACACCGCGTCGTCGATGATACCGAGGCGTTGCAGGAACTGGCTTACGTAGTGGCGGGAGATGATCGCCGCTTGATCAGTGGTGCGGGAGATAGGTTATACGTGCGTGGCGTTGTGCCACACCATGGTCAGGTGGGTATCTATCGGCAGTCGGAGCCCTACCTGGCAATGGATGGCACGCCGCTGGGCTTAGAGCTGATCAACGTTGGCATCGCTCGCCACGTCAGCAGTGAAGGCGATATTGCGCAGCTTGAAGTCGTTAGTTCCCATCAGGAAGTGCGGGTTAACGATATTGTGTTGCCCTTGGAGGAGCGCGAGCTGAGCCGTGAGTTTATGCCCCGCGCGCCGCCCAATGCGGTTGAGGGTCATGTTATTGCCGTGCCAGGTGGCGTGCGTTTTATTGGCCGTTTTCAGATCGTTGCGCTGGATCTTGGCACCCTGGATGGTTTGCAGGCGGGGCATGTGCTGCGAGTCAATCAGCAGGGTGAACTGATCAACGACCCACGTACCCAGGAGCTGGTGCAACTGCCCAGCACAGAGGCGGGCAGTGTGATGGTCTTCAAGCCCTATGGTCGCGTCAGCTATGCCTTGGTGATGCAGGCGTCCCGGATACTGGAAGTGGGCGATGGGGTTGGGTCAGCGACGAACTAACAGGCGGCACACAAAGACGTTTAAAAGGAGGAAGTATGGACGCCCAGGCGTGGCTGGTGGTCAATGCGTTGCCGGGTATGGGGGCGCTGCGTATCGCGCAATTATTAGCCCGTCAGCCGCAGTGGCCGGAAGGCTGGCTGGCAGCACTGCCGAGCCGTGCTGCCAGCGAGTTGCGCCTGTGGCTTGAACATCCCACGCGCAGCCCGTTGCAAAATGTGGTTGATGAAACCCTGGCGTGGCAGCGAAGCGGCCCAAGTCGCCATGTGCTGCATCGAGATCACCCCGCTTGGCCTGCGCTGTTAAATGAATTGCCCGACCCGCCTGTGGTGCTCTGGGCCCAGGGTGATCTTAGCGCCCTGGAGGGCCCCAAACTTGCCATGGTAGGCACTCGTCGCCCCACCGGCGAAGGCACCCATAACGCCCAAACCTTCGCACGCGATCTAGCCCGCCGCGGCTGGTGCGTGGTCAGCGGTATGGCCTTGGGCGTTGACGGCGTGGCCCAGCGAGCGGCCCTAAATGCCGGCGGGCGCACGATTGCTGTACTCGGCTGCGGTGTGGATGTGATCTATCCTGCCTCCCACCGTGATCTTCACGAGCAGCTTAGTTCTCTACCCGGTGGCCTGGTGGTGTCGGAACATCCACCAGGTACGCTGGCCCGCCCGGCATTTTTCCCGCGGCGCAACCGAATCGTTACCGGCCTCTCGCTCGGTACCCTAGTGGTCGAAGCCACCGAAAAAAGCGGCTCGCTGGTCAGTGCACGGCTTACTCTAGAGCAAAATCGCGAACTGTTTGTGCTGCCCGGTTCGCTACACAATGTACAGGCCCGTGGCTGCTTGACACTACTGCGTCAGGGCAGTGCACACCTGGCCTGTAGTGTCGACGATATCATCGCTGATCTTGGCCACTGGGCGGAGGCGTTTATCCCGCCTGAGACGGAAGAACAGCCATCTGAGCCAGAACCGCTACCTGATAGCTTGTCTGACAATAGCTTGCCCGATTCCTTATTAGCGTCATTATCGGCCACGCCGACGCCTATTGATCTCTTGGTGCACGCCACTGGCGTGACGGTCAGCGACTGCCAGCAGCGCCTACTGATGCTGGAGTTAGAAGGCTGGGTTGCACAGCAGGCGGGAGGCTGGGTGCGGTTGCCGCGGCCATGATAGGATAAAGTCATTAAAGGCCTGTTAGCCGTGAGGAGAGAGCATGAGTTTGGCGACCGATCTAGCCCCTGCGATTAGCGCGCTGCGTAGTGGGGGAGTGATTGCCTGTCCCACTGAAGCGGTTTGGGGGCTCAGCTGTGACCCCGAAAACGACGCAGCCTTAGCCCATCTAATGCGCATGAAAGAGCGCGACCCTGCCAAGGGCGTCATCCTTGTTGCTGCCAATATTGGCCAGTTCCACCCCTGGTTGAGCCAGCTTCCCCTCGCGATGCATGCTCCTCTTGCGGCAAGCTGGCCGGGGCCCAATACCTGGCTAGTGCCTGATTATGGCCGCAGCCATGGGCTAGTGCGTGGCGCCCACGAGCGCGTAGCGCTGCGGGTGACCGACCACCCGGTGATGAAAGCCCTGTGCGAAGCTTTCGGTGGTCCGTTGGTATCAACCTCGGCCAACCGTTCGGGGGAACCGCCCGCGATGAGCGCCGCCGAGATTACTGACATCTTTGCTGATGAAGTGGCCTATATAGTGCAAGGCGAGCTGGGTGGCAATGCCAAACCCAGCACTATTAGAGACCTAGCCACCGGTAAAATCATGCGTTCTTAAACCGGCTCTCCAACTATTCACCACTCACCCATTACGACTCACCCATTACGACTCACCAATGCCCCCAGGAGTTACCGTGGCCCACGAGCACCTTGATGACGTTAAACGCTACCTTCTTGATCTGCAGGATCGGCTCTGCGCTGGATTGGCAAAAGCCGATGGCGCTGCCCAGTTCCAAGAAGATAGCTGGGAGCGTGCCGAGGGCGGTGGTGGTCGATCACGGGTGATGACCCATGGCGGCGTATTTGAAAAAGGCGGCGTCAACTTCTCCCATGTCTATGGCACCCAGCTGCCGCCTTCGGCCACCGCCGCGCGCCCTGAACTGGCTGGTCGCAGCTTCCACGCGGTGGGCGTTTCCTGGGTGCTGCACCCGGAAAACCCCCATGTGCCTACCAGCCATGGCAACGTGCGCTTCTTTATTGCCGAGAAAGCCGGCGAGCCGCCGGTGTGGTGGTTTGGCGGCGGTTTTGACTTAACGCCGTTTTATCCCGTGATGGAAGACGTGGTGCACTGGCACCGGGTGGCAAAAGCCGCCTGCGACCCCTTTGGCGATGATGTTTATGCGCGCTATAAGGCCTGGTGCGACGAGTACTTTTACCTTAAGCACCGCGATGAAACCCGCGGCGTCGGTGGGCTGTTTTTCGATGACCTGAACGAAGGTGAGTTTGCCGATTGTTTTGCCGTTCAGCGCGCGGTGGGCGACAGTTTCTTAGCGGCTTATTTGCCCATCGTTGAGCGCCGTAAAAATGACGCCTGGGGCGAGCGGGAGCGCGACTTCCAGCTTTACCGCCGTGGCCGCTACGTGGAGTTCAACCTGGTGTGGGATCGCGGCACGCTATTTGGCTTGCAGAGCGGCGGGCGCACGGAGTCAATTTTGATGTCAATGCCGCCAATGGCGCGCTGGGAGTACGCCTTTGAGCCAGAGCCCGGCAGTCCCGAAGCGCGTTTGCAGGATTTCTTATACCCCCGCGACTGGCTCGGTGAATTCGCTGAGGATGCAGGTCAAGGAAAAAGCGGAGAGCTCTCATGACCGATCGCTACTGCGTGTTTGGCAACCCGGTCAAACACTCCAAATCCCCGCAGATCCACGCTGAGTTTGCCCATCAAGCCCAGCAGGCCCTTGAGTACACCGCTGAAGAAGCACCGGTGGATGGTTTTGCAGGTGCGTGGCGGGCGTTTATCGACGCGGGCGGGCGTGGCGCCAACGTTACCGTGCCGTTCAAGGGCGATGCTTTTGCGCTGTGCGACACCTTGAGCCACCGCGCCCGTCGTGCAGGGGCGGTGAATACTCTGATTCTGGGTGGTAATGGCCGTACCTACGGCGATACTACCGATGGCATTGGCCTAGTGCGCGATTTGGCCTATCACCGTGTGGCGTTAGCAGAAAAGCGCATTTTGGTGGTAGGCGCAGGCGGCGCCGTGCGCGGCATTCTGGAGCCCCTGCTTGCCGAGCAGCCCAGTGAAATCGTCGTGGTCAACCGCACCGCCGCCAAGGCCGAGCAGCTGGCCAGCGATTTTGCTGATCTAGGGCCTATCCACGGCGGTGGTTTTGATACCGTTAATGGCACTTTTGATGTGGTGATTAACGGCACCAGTGCCAGCCTATCAGGCGATTTACCGCCGTTGCCTGATACGTTGTTCAATACCAATGCCTGGGCCTACGACATGATGTACGGGGCCGAGCCGACGGTATTTTTACAGTGGGCAGGCCCGCACGGCGCGAAGTTGCTTGACGGCTTAGGCATGCTGGTCGAGCAGGCCGCCGAGTCGTTTTTTCTGTGGCGTAATGTGCGCCCTGAAACCGCGCCTGTGCGAGAAATGCTGCGCCAATCACTTAACTATTCATAGCCGCATCCAACTAACGCTGCTAAAAAAGCGGGGGCGGATACTGTATCCGCCCCTGCCTTTATTGATGCCACTAATAACGTTTCACTTAGTGCGTTTGACGTACAAGCCCACCGTGCACATCACCAGCCCCACCACCGAGAGCAGCATGCCGCCATTGACTAACAGCGGCGAACGCTCCAGCCAGGAGACAAACGGTTGCGGGGTGTCTCTACAGGCACTCTCGATATAGTCCCAATGGCCGCCATCAAGCTGGCACGCGCGTACGTCGTTTAGCTCCCAGAAATACACGCCCATCAGCACAAACAGCGGCAGTACCAGTAGCAGTAATCCCAGCTTAATCATTTAAACCTCAAGAGCCGTTAAGGACGCGGGCAGTTGGGTGTACGACCATTGCTGCGAGCCTGCTCGTACAAGGCAAGTGCTTGATCCATATTACCCTGCAGCCCTTGAATACGCTGGCCTTGGCCAGGGTGAGTCGACATCCACTCGGGGGGCGCACCGCCACCTGTGGCCGCCTGCATATTTTCCCAAAGGGTCACGCTCTCACGGGGATTGAAACCGGCTTGAGCCATGAGATCCAAACCAATCACATCGGCCTCACTCTCATGGGCCCGGGAGAAGGGAAGTACGATGCCGTACTGTGCGCCCATGCCGAGCACGCCCATGAGTTGCTGGCCACCGGCAGACTGCATGCCAGAGGTGCTGGAAATCACCGACAGGCCTAATGAGGTGGCGCTCTCGGTGGAGGCGCGCTCATTGGCATGGTTGGCCAGTACGTGACCAATTTCGTGACCGATAACGGAAGCAAGCTGATCCTGGGTCGTGGCAATATCCAGCATGCCGGTATTCACGCCCATATAGCCGCCGGGAAGCGCGAACGCGTTGGGCTGTTCGGACTCAAATACGCGAATTTGCCAGTCTAGCTGCCGCTGTTCGGCGGGGAGTTCCGCCACGATGGCATCGGCAATACACTGCACATAGCGGTGGCTGGCCTGGCCCGCCGTGGGCAGCTCCTGCTGATATTGAGTGAACGCTTGGCGCCCCATCTCATTCAATTCGCTATCAGAGAGCAACAGCAGTTGCGAGCGTCCGGTGGGCGAGGTGGTACAAGCGGCGATAGACGCACATAGTGCGGTAACAGCGAGAGGGCGAAGCCAGCGCATGAGTCGGTTTCCTTATAGACGAAAGAGTTTCTTGCACACAAGATAACCGCTGATAGCAGTAAATCAATCCCCCATCATAACCCACCTAGTGGTTGAGCATGGGTGCTGAATTGAGTCCCCTCTGAACCAAGGCTAGGCCGCAGACGATTGGCTGCAAGCTCCTAGACATAAACCCTTAGCGCTGGGGTACTAGCTGCCCATCGGCACCTACGTTTAAACGAATTGTCGGCGTTAATAATCCTGACGGTAGTTTCATACCCAACCCGCGTAGATCCCCAGGCGTGATGGCCAGTTGACTGCCAGGCGGTAGCTCGCCTTGAGACGCCAACTGGCTGGCAAGCTCCAGCATGGGGGCCAGGCGTTGGGTGTCGGTGGCGAGTACATCAAAGGCAACCGGTAGGCGTAAATTAGCATCATCGCCAGAGGTCAGCGTGACGTCCTGTTCATAGTTACCTTCCACAGGATCAACGCCCGGCATATCCAGCGCCCAGCGAAAGCCTGACATCTCCACCGGTGGCATGCCCGCAGGTAAGCCCAGCCCCATGGCAATGGTGGCCTGAACGGGCAGGCTACCGGCACCAAGGCTAGACGCAATCAGGCTGGTTAAATCGCTGGTGTCTAGCCCCGCATTAATGCTGTAAGGGCCAATGCGAACATCCTCAACCCCCAGAGAGGTCACCGCCAAACGAAACGCAAACAAACCGGTTTGGGGGAGGGCGAGACAACCCGTGAGTAGGCTGGCAACGCCAAACAAGGTCAGCCAGCGCCAGTAGCGAGCAATATAAAGCATAAGATAAGAGTCCCCTTAAGTAGGACGTAAGCAGTGGGGTAACGACGCTAAGTGTAAAGTGCTGATGCAAGCTTGTTAGCTTCGGGCTAATAAGCGCGGCTATTTGAGGGCTGAAGCTATTTTCTGTCAACAGAATTTACGTGTTCAAGCGCCTATTTAAGGCTAGAACCAAAACGCCCGCTTGATGATACAAGCGGGCGAATTCAAAAGGCAGCTAATAAGGCGTTTAACGACGGCTTTTACGCGCCTCTTTGGTGCGATTAAGCTCGCGCTTTTTAGCTTTCTCTTTGTCGCTGGCGCCCGCCATGTCATCGAACGGGTTACTGCCCGAGCGGAACTCAAAGCGAATTGGCGTGCCGCGTACCTTGAGCACCTTGCGGAAGGTGTTGGTCAAATAGCGACGATAGGCTTCTGGCAACGCCTCGGTTTGGTTGCCGTGGACGACGATAATCGGCGGGTTGCTGCCACCCTGGTGAGCCATCCGCAGTTTAATGCGTCGACCGTGTACCATCGGCGGTGGGTTTTGGCTTACCGCGTCCTGTAGCAGGGTAGTGAGGCGGTTGGTCGACCAGTGGGCGTTAGCGGCGTCAAAGGCGCGATCAATCGAGGGGTAGAGATCCCCCACTGCCGTGCCGTGTAGAGCAGAGATGAAGTGCAGCTCGGCATAATCCGCAAAGCCCAGGCGGCGCTTCACTTCAGTGCGCATTTTGTCCTTGGCTTCGGTCTCCAGGCCGTCCCACTTGTTGACTGCAAGCACCAGGGCACGACCGGTGGTCAACACGTAGTCGAGCAGGTGCAAATCCTGCTCCACCAGACCGCTGGAGCCATCCAGTACCATGATCACCACATGGGACTCTTTGATCGCATCCAGCGTCTTGATGATGGAGAATTTCTCGGCGATTTCGCGCACGTTCTTGCGCCGCCGAATACCCGCGGTATCAATCAGCACATAGGGCTTGCCGCGGCGCTCAAAAGGAATCTCGATAGCATCGCGGGTAGTGCCCGCCTCATCAAACACGACGACCCGATCTTCGCCCAGCAGGCGATTGACCAGAGTCGATTTGCCCACGTTCGGGCGGCCAATCACGCCGATGCGAACGCCTTTACTGCCGGTGTCGGCAGGAATGCTGGCATCGCGCTCCGGAAACGGTTCGAGCACCACATCTATCAGGGTGGAAACGTTGCGCCCGTGGGCGGCAGCAATTGGCCAGGGGTCGCCTAGGCCGAGCGACCAAAAGTCGCCCATTGCCGAATGCTCTTCTAACCCATCGGTTTTATTCACCACCAGCCAGGTTTTTTTCTGGTTAACCCGCAGGTGGTTGGCAATCGCTTGGTCAGCGGCGATAAGGCCGGCGCGAGCGTCGACCATAAACAGCACGATATCGGCTTCATCAATGGCGGCGAGTGACTGCTCCGCCATGGCGGCGTCGATACCTTCTTCGTCACCGCTGATACCGCCAGTGTCGATAACCGTATAGACCTTATCGCCCAGCATGCCATTGCCGTACTTACGGTCGCGGGTGAGGCCGGGAAAGTCGGCCACCAGGGCATCACGCGAGCGCGTTAGGCGGTTAAACAGCGTCGATTTACCCACATTGGGGCGACCGACTAAAGCAATGACGGGTGTCATGGAGTGACTTCCAGGGTTTCCAGGCGACCATTGTTGGCCTGAACATGAATGGTGCTGCCTTCAGTGACCGGGCGTACGCTGATGCCCGAGCTGTGCACGCGAGTGCGACCCACGATATCGCCTTCGCGAGCGTCGATCAGGTGAACATAACCTTCAAAATCGCCGAACACTAAACGGCCATCGGCGAAGGCGGGGGCGGTCAACCAACGATCTTCTAAATCGTCGTTGCGCCAAATTTCGCGGCCGTTGTTAGCGTCGAGGGCGACGACTTGGCTGTCATCGGTGACCACAAACAGGAAGTCGCCGACCAGAATCGGGGTATGGCGACTGGAGAGATCCGCTTCCCAAAGTACGTCGCCTTGAGTTGCTTCCAGCGCCACCACGCGGCCGTTATAGCTGGTCACGAACAGGCGGCCATCGGGGCTGATGATCGGCTGGCCGGAAAGATCGACCAGGCGTTCCACTTCACTACGCCCTTGGGGGGTGGCAATCTGCATTTCCCATAGCGGCTGGCCGCTGCGGTTATCCAGCGTGGCCAGGCGGCCATTGGCCAGGCCAACAAAGCTGACTGGATCAATGACCATCGGTGTACCGGTACCGCGCAGGGTGAGTGACGGCTGCGAACTGGTGTATACCCAGCGCTCTTCACCAGTGGCGCGATCCAAGGCAGTCACACGGCCATCGACACTTTGCACGACCAGCAGTTGCTGGTTGGCCTGGGGCGCGGCAAGCACTTCGCTGGATACCCGCGAGCGCCATTCTTCGCTGCCGTCACGTTGATCCAGCGTGATCACTTCGCCGTTACCGGTGGCCAGATAAACCTGACCGGCAATTGCCGTTAGCGCGCTGGAAATAGGGGTATCAAGGTCGATTTCCCACTCGACGTCGCCGCTGTTGGCATCCATCGCCATCACCACGCCTTCGACATCGGCCGCAAACACGGTGTCGCCTTCACGGGAAGGCGCGATGGGGTAACGGGCATGGCCCAGGCCATCGCCCACGTTGCGCCGCCACTGAGTTTCCAGCGAGGAGGTCTCGTCGAAACTACGCAGCTCTTTGGGGGTATAGGCAGGCTCGCCTTTACTCGCGCAACCGACCAGCAGTGCCAGCGACAGCGCGCCTAAGCTTGCGCGTACTAGCTGTTTCGTTGGGATACCAAAAGTCATTGTGTCGCCTCCTCAGCGCCGAGATCGTCAAGCTTGAACTGCACGCCGTAAAGCGGCTGGTCTTTGGTTTGAGACACTTCTAGAGCGGTTTCCCAGGCATCGCGGGCCGCCTCGGTGTCGCCTTGGGCGGCGAACGCATCGCCGCGCACGTTAGCTTTTTGGGCCGCTAGCGCATCACTAATCGGCTCGTCTAACAGCGCATGCGCCTGTTTAGGGTTACCGTCGGCAAGCTCGATACGGGCTAAACGTAGCCACGCCAAGCTTTGCACATAGCGGCGCGAGGAATCGGCTGCGCTTTCCAGTGCGGTGCGTGCTGCTTCCAAGTCGCCTTGCTGAACAGCCAAGCGGGCGTCGAGCAGCAGGGCGAGTTCGGCGTAGAGCGTATCGCCATGCTCGTCGGTCAGTTCGCTAACCATTTCCCGCGCGCTTGCTAGTTGCTCCTCGTCAAGCTCGTTGCCAGCGGTCATATTGACTAACTGCTGATAGCGCATGGAGGCCGCTTCAGCCTGGCCTTGCTGATAGTTCTGCCAGGCATTCCAGCCGAACACCCCGGCCGCCGCCAGGACAGCGCCTGCAATCAACGACATGCCGTTCTCTTTCCACCAGCGCTTGACGGCGTCTAGCTGTTCTTCTTCGCTTCTCAGCTCCACCACGGGCGGGCTCCTTTCTTCTAAAGTCGTATGTTTAGACCGTCGCATGCAAGCAGGCAGCCTGCAGGGCTTATGCGTTAGCCGTTAAAAGCTCGCCCAGCGTGCGGCCTAATGCGGCTTGAGGAACGCTTTGCTGTTCGCGGTCATCGCGCAGAAACTTGACCGTTGCCGACTGCGTCGCGATTTCATCTTCACCGATCAGTATGGCTATCGTAGCAGCGCTCTTGTCGGCTTTTTTGATTCGGCTTTTAAAGCTGCCGCCGCCGCAATGAAGCTGTAGACGCAGTTCAGGCAGCTCGCCACGCAGTTGCTCGGCCAGGGTGATCGCTGCCGTGGTGGCGGTATCATCCATGGGCAGCAAATAGACATCGCAGCCGCCAAGGGCGTTCTCAGGAATCAGTTCCAGGGTGTCGAGTAGCAGAATCAGCCGCTCAATGCCCATGGCAAAGCCTACCGCTGGGGTAGGCTTGCCGCCCAGCTGTTCGACTAGGCCGTCGTAGCGTCCGCCTGCACACACGGTGCCCTGGCTGCCCAGCGCAGTCGTGGTCCACTCGAACACGGTGCGGCAGTAGTAGTCGAGCCCGCGCACTAAGCGTGGGTTGATCACATAGTCAATGCCTGCTGCTTCAAGCATCTTCGTGAGCTGCTCAAAGTGTTCCTGGGATTCGGCATCCAGGTGATCCATCAACTGCGGCGCGCCGTCGAGCATCTCCGCCATGGCCGGATTTTTGGAGTCGAGAATACGCAGCGGGTTGCTGGTCAAGCGGCGTTTGGAGTCTTCATCGAGAGCGTCTAGGTGCTGCTCAAAGTAGGCCACCAGCGTATCTCGGTAGGCTGCCCGCGCCTCTGATGAACCTAGCGAGTTTAGCTCCAGGGTAACGTGCTCCATCAAGCCGAGTTCCTGCCACAGGCGCGCTGAAAGCAAGATCACCTCGGCGTCGATATCCGGGCCATCAAAACCGAAGGTCTCGACGCCGATCTGGTGGAATTGGCGGTAACGGCCTTTTTGCGGGCGCTCATAGCGAAACATCGGCCCCTGGTACCACAACCGCTGAGTTTGGTTATACAGCAGGCCGTGCTCCATGGCCGCGCGCACGCAGCTGGCAGTGCCTTCGGGACGCAGGGTCAAACTCTCGCTGTTGCGATCATCGAAGGTGTACATCTCTTTTTCGACGATATCGGTAACTTCACCGATAGAGCGTGCAAACAGCGCGGTTTGCTCAACGATAGGCGTGCGGATTTCATTAAAACCGTAACGCAGCATTAGCTGGCGTACTTTGGCTTCAAAAAATTGCCAGCGTGGGCTATCGCTGGGCAGTAGGTCGTTCATACCACGAATGGCTTGAATTTTTTTAACGGCGGACTTGCTCAAAGAAAACTCCTTATTCTGCCATCAGGCGTGGCGCACCCAGGCTGGCAGCCAGCCCCAGCTAAACGCTGCGGGCAATCATATCGTCTTGCTGCTGCTGTTTTTCGCGCACTTTTTCGCGAATCAGCTGCTCGAGATCATCTACCAAGTGGTCGTTGCGCAGCTTGCTGGCGGGCTTGCCGTCGATATACACCAGGTTAGCGGGACTACCGCCGGTCAGGCCGATATCGGTCTCTTTGGCTTCGCCGGGGCCATTGACCACGCAGCCGATCACCGAGACGTTGAGCGGTGTCATTACGTCTTCCAGCCGCTCTTCGAGCTGGTTCATGGTGTCAATGACGTCGAAGTTCTGGCGCGAACAGCTGGGGCAGGCAATAAAGTTGATGCCTTTCGAGCGCAGCTTGAGGCTGCGGAGCATATCAAAGCCGACCTTGATCTCTTCCACCGGGTCTGCTGCCAGCGAGACGCGGATCGTGTCGCCGATTCCGTCCATCAGTAGCATACCCAGACCAATCGATGACTTGACCGTGCCCGAGCGCAGACCTCCCGCTTCGGTAATCCCTAAGTGCAGCGGCTGCTCGATGCGTGCGGCAAGGTCGCGATAGGCGGCCACGGCCATAAATACATCCGAGGCTTTGACGCTGACTTTGAAGTCGGGGAAGTCCAGGCGATCCAGGTAGTCAATATGGCGCATGGCAGACTCCACCAGCGCTGCTGGCGTGGGTTCGCCATATTTCTTCTGCAGATCTTTTTCCAACGACCCTGCGTTGACGCCAATCCGGATCGGAATGCCATGATCGCGGGCCGCGCTAACCACCGCGCGTACGCGGTCTTCACGGCCGATGTTACCTGGGTTGATGCGCAGGCAGTCGACGCCGAGTTCGGCGACGCGTAGGGCAATTTTGTAATCAAAATGGATATCGGCAACGAGCGGTACATTGACGAGTTTTTTGATCTGACCAAAGGTTTCGGCGGCGTCCATATCAGGTACTGAAACGCGTACGATATCCGCACCGGCTTTTTCCAACTGCTGGATCTGGGCCACGGTCGCGGCGACATCCAACGTGTTGGTATTGGTCATGCTTTGAACGGCAATGGGGGCATCACCGCCCACCGCGACGTTTCCAACCTGAATCTGGCGGGAATGGCGGCGTTTTATCGGAGAAGGGGCGTGCATAAGACGGGTCACTCTCCCAAGGTGAATCGGGCAACATTGTTGGCGCCTGCGCGGGCGGGAAGATCAACTTCCTCGCCTTGGTAGCGCAGCTCAACGCCGGTGGCATTACCTACGGTTAAGCGAAACGGAGGCTCACCCTCGACGGTTGTCGAGGTGCCGGGCGTTTGTAGGCCCACGAAGACGCGCTGGTTGGTGGCATCAAAAATTTCCGTCCACGACTGCTCGTTAAACGTCAGTTCGAGGACGTTGGCATTGGCGGTTTGCTCGGCGGCAGCGTTTTGTTCGCTATCAGTATCGCTCTCTTCAATACTGCTTTGCTCAGGCCTGCTAGGCTCATTGCTATCGTCGGCGGTGCTGGCCGTATCGGTGGTGCTATCCAGTGCGGATTCGTCGAGGCCAGTCACTGCGTCAACATCAGCTTGATCGCTGGGCGCTTGTTCTTGCGCAGCCGTCGGTGAAGGCGTGACGTTGGTGGCATTACTGGGCAGCGTCGCGCTTTCATCGCCACTGGTGAAGCTTGAATCCGTACTCTCTGCTGTTTCAGCGGGTTCACTGGTCGGCTCTGCCGGGGCGGTAGCGGTCTCTTCCGGGGAGGTTGAGCCAAAGCCCGGCGGCTCATTGCCACCCCGGCTTTGCCACCACATCACGGTCACCGCGATAAGACCCACAATTACCAGCAAAGTCACCAACTTGAACAGCCAGGCGCCAATACGGGAGGGTGGCCTCGCCGTGGAGACCGGGGTAACTTGGCGTTCGGTGTCGCTACCGCCGCTGCGGGCTTGATAAGCTTCAAGCACCAGCCGGTCATCCATGCCCAGGTATTTAGCGTAAGAGCGCAGGTAGCCGCGTCGATAAGCGGCGACAGGGATCTCTTGGTAGTCATCCTGCTCAAGCCCTCCCACCACGGCGGGGCGCAGGTTGAGCGCCCGGGCCGCATCGGCGAGCGGAATACCAAGCTGCTCGCGCTGGCGAGCAAGAAGTTCGCCAGGAGAGGCGCTAGTGTTAGGACTATCAATGACGTTTTCTTGTGACTGTGTATCGCTCATGGCTGAGCATCCTTCATTAAATAAGCGGTGATCAGGGCGTCAATCAGTCAGTCGTTGCCAAGCAGGCGCTGGTATTCGGCGGCGACGCTATGCTCGCCGCGTGAATGAGCGATATCAACCGCCATTCTTAGCGCTGCTTGGTTGGGCTCGGCGAGCTGTAAATAGGTTTGCAGCGGTGCCCAGGCCTGAGAGTAATTGCCCTGCGAATATTCGAGTTCAGCTAACATTAAATAGCCGCGTGAATTACGCGGATCAATACTTTGCGCGCGCTCCAATCGAGCGCGCGCCTTATCAAATTCTTCCAGCGCCAGATAACACTGCCCTAAATTAGTAAATAGCTGGGCACGGTTGGCGTACTGGGCATCCTGTGATGCGGTTTCTAACTGCTCACAGGCGGCGTTTAACTGGCCCTGACTGAACAAGAACGCCGCATAGTTGTTGCGGGCGCGGGTGAAGTCAGGCTCGGCATTCACCGCCTGTTGAAAATAGTCGTTGGCAAGTGCACTTTCGCCCTGGCGTTGATAAACCAGTGCCAGTGCTTGCAGCGCTTCTGCATGGTGTGGGGCAATTTCAAGTGCCCGATCCAGTGCGTTGAGAGCGCGGGGAAGATTATCGCGCTCTAAATAGGCGACGCCAAGCTGGGTATAGGCTTCTGCCGCCGCGGGGGTAGCTTGTGGTGAAAGGTTGTTGGACGAGGCACAGCCGGCTAGCCACAAGCTACCGATAAGCACGGTGAGCATGGGCACCCGCGATGGGTGTTGGCGCCTGCGGTGAGCGATCATGTAAATCCTCTTGTGGTGAACGTCCAACTGCGAGTAAGGCAATACATACAAACAGCAGTGCTAATCTAAATAAAAACCGTGACCATCAAAGCGCCGTGCCAAGCGGAAGTCAAGATAAGCCCGGTTTTCGACACTCCACCCCCCTAGTCCGCGTCGAGCTGTACTGACTGGATATAGCGCGCGCTGCGTTTGGTGCGGTCTTTCACGCGACCAACGAGCTGGCCACAGGCAGCATCAATATCTTCACCTCGGGTTGTTCTAACCGTGGCGTTGTAGCCTAAATCATACAACCACTGCTGGAAGCGCATAACCTGATTACGCGACGGTTTTTCGTACCCAGAGTTTGGGAACGGGTTAAACGGGATCAGGTTGATCTTACACGGCAGCTCTTTAAGCAATGCAGCAAGCTGCTCGGCGTGTTCCTGCTGATCGTTGACGTCCTTGATCAGCGTGTACTCAATGGTGACCTGACGATTGTCCGGGCATTTGGAAAGGTAGCGGTGGCAAGCATCCAGCAACGTGCGAATATTGTACTTACGGTTGATGGGCACCAGCTCATTGCGCAACTCGTCCGTAGACGCATGCAGCGAAATCGCCAAGCTAACGTCCATTTCATCGCCAAGTTTGTCGATCATCGGCACCACGCCAGAGGTCGACAGCGTCACGCGGCGCTTGGACAGGCCATAGCCGTTGTCGTCGAGCATCAGCTTCATGGCAGGCACAACGTTATCGAAGTTGAGCAACGGTTCGCCCATGCCCATCATCACTACGTTGGTCACCGGACGGTTCGCCGTATCACGCCGCGGGCCAACGCTGCGCTGAGCGACCCATACCTGGCCGATAATTTCAGCAGCGGTTAAGTTGCGCTGAAACCCCTGCTTGCCGGTGGAGCAGAAGCTGCAGTCCAGCGAGCAGCCGACCTGGGAGGAAACGCATAGCGTGCGGCGCTTACCGTTCTCCGCCGGGATCAGTACCGTTTCTACATAACTGCCGTCTTCCACTTCCAGCACCCACTTACGGGTGCCGTCGCTGGAAGTACCCTCATAAATTACCCCTGGGCCACGAATTTCTGCCAGCCGGGCCAGTTTTTCACGCAGTGCTTTGGAAAGGTTCGTCATGGCAGCAAAGTCATCGCTGCCTTCCTGGTGAATCCACTTCATTAGCTGCGCGGCACGGAACTTCTTTTCGCCGATCGACAAAAAGAAGGCTTCCATCTGCTCGCGGGACATGCCAAGCAGGTTTTGACGCTCAGGCGTCGCTTTTGCAGCAGGCTTGCTGGCGGCGTCAGTATGTGGGGCGGGCGTGTGTTGGGCTACAGTGGTGGTCATGGCGGTCAGCGTTATAGAAAGGGGCGGGGGACTAGCCCCCGCAAAATGGCCGGCAACGAAAGTTGATTCGGCGGCGCTACCTTAAAGGCTTAGCGCGGGCAGATTTCGTCGTTGCCAAAGAAGTAGCTAATTTCGCGCTCAGCGCTTTCCGGAGAATCAGAACCATGGACAGCATTGGCGTCAATTGTTTCCGCAAAATCGGCGCGAATAGTGCCGGGTGCCGCTTCTTTCGGGTTGGTCGCACCCATCAGGTCACGGTTTTTAGCGATGGCGCCTTCACCTTCAAGCACTTGTACAACCACCGGCCCAGAGGTCATGAAGCCAACCAGGTCTTTAAAGAACGGACGCTCTTTGTGTTCTGCGTAGAAGCCGCCAGCCTTCTCTTCAGAGAGATGAACCATTTTGGCTGCGACGACTTTTAGACCCGCTTTTTCGAAGCGAGCAATGATGTCACCGATAGCATTCTTGGCAACGGCATCAGGCTTGATAATAGAAAGAGTGCGTTCAGTAGCCATGTAAATGGTCTCCTTAAAAAGGCTTAAGCAAAAAGTGCCGCCCTAGAAGGCCAGGGCGGCCCAGAAAATGATTCAGTTAATAGCGCTTCGGCAGCTAGCGTTTTTAAACGCTAATGTGTCAAAAAAGCATGCGGGCGTAACCCGGCTGCCTGCGCTTGTGTATCCAGGGGCGTGATTATAGCGCTTAAGCCGGGGTATGAATACCGGCGATGAAGCTGACCAAGCAATGCTTAGACGGTAAAGCTCTCACCGCAGCCACACTCATCTTTGACGTTAGGGTTGTTGAAGCGGAAAAAGCGGTTCAGCCCTTCGCTGACGTAATCCACTTCGCTACCGTTAAGCATCTCTACCGCATCGGGAGCGACATAGACGCTGGCACCGTGGGCTTCAAAATGGACTTCTTCGTCACTGACGGTGTCGGCAAAATCGAGCACGTAGCTATAGCCAGAGCAACCGCTTGGCTTGACCGAGACGCGCAGGCCGAGGCCTTGGCCGCGCTCGTCGAGCACGTGACGAATCTGTTGTGCGGCAGCCGGGGTAATATTGAGTGTTGCCATGAGGCGTCCTCCTTAAAAATAGTCAGCTAGTCAGCCGCTTGACGGGGCGGTGTACGTAAACCGCTCACCGCATGGCGTATGAGCGTTAGCGCATGATCAATGTCGGCTTCGGTGGTAAAGCGCCCGAAGCTAAAACGCAGCGATGAGAGCGCCAGCGAGCGTGGTGTGCCGATGCCGAGCAGCACATAGGACGGGTCGACGCTGGCCGAGTTGCACGCCGATCCGGTGGAGACCGCTACATCGCGCAACGCCATCAGCAGTGACTCGCCGTCGACACCTTCGAATGCCAGATTGAGAATGTTGGGTACTGCTCGCTTTTCAGTGTCATTCAGCGGCGTGTTCGAGAACACACCGTCAAGCCCCTCCAGGCCACGCAGAAAGCGCTGCTGCAAGCCCATAATATGGACGTTGTCTTCGTCGTACTGCTGCTGCATCAGTGCAAAGGCTTCACCCATGCCAGCAATTTGGTGTGTCGGCAGGGTGCCAGAGCGCATACCGCGCTCATGACCGCCGCCATGTATCAGCGCCTCAACGCGGATGTCCGGGTGGCGCTTCACATAAAGCGCCCCGACGCCTTTAGGGCCGTAAGTTTTATGGCCGGACAGCGACATCAGGTCGATCTGCTGAGCCACTACGTCTAAGGGAATACGCCCCACCGCCTGGGCAGCATCCGTATGAAACGCCGCGCCAAACTCATGGGCAACGGCCGCTAGAGCCGAGATATCGTTGATACTGCCCAGTTCGTTGTTAACCGCCATTAATGAAACCAGCGCGGTGTCATCGCGCATCGCTGCGCGCAGCTGTTCGGGGTCAATACGGCCATCCTGGCCCGGCGTTAGCCAGGTAATCTCAAAGCCCTCTTTCTCCAGCGCATGGGCAGTGTCAACGATGGCTTTATGCTCAATCGTCGAGGTCACCAAGTGTAGGCCACGCTCGCGGTTGGCGCGCATAAAACCAATCAGCGCTAGGTTGTCAGCTTCGGTGGCGCCGCTGGTCCAGACGATCTCTCTCGGGTCGGCGCCAATGGCATCGGCCACCTGGCGGCGCGCCTGCTCAATCACCTGCTCTGCCTGCCAGCCCAGCATATGGCTGCGCGAAGCCGGGTTGGCAAATAGCTGGTCAACCGTCAGGTAGCGTTGCATAACCTCAACCACGCGAGCATCCGCCGGCGCGGTGGCGGCGTAATCCAGGTAAATGGGCAGCGTGGGTGTGGTCATCGTTACGTTCCAGCGGTTGATCGATCAAGGTAATCGGGTTTGTGTCGTGGGGTCAGGGTGAAGAGGCGAGAATGCCTGCCTCGGCACGCTGTTTCTGTCGCGACGCAATACGTATGACATCAGGACGCAGCATCAGTTGTGCCAGGGTCATATCGTCAAGAAAATGGCGTATCTGCACGGAGAGCTCGCACCACAAATGGTGGGTCAAGCAGGTGTCACCCTGTTGGCAGTCAGAGAGCCCCTGGCAACGGGTGGCATCAACGCTTTCATTTACTGCGTCAATCACCTTTGAAACGCTAATCGCGTCCGCAGGCTGCGAAAGCAGATAGCCGCCGCCTGGGCCGCGCACGCTGTTGACCAAGCCTGCACGGCGCAGGCGAGCAAAAAGCTGCTCTAAATAGGAGAGCGATATCTCTTGACGCTGGGAGATATCGCTTAGGCTGGTCGGGCCGTTGTGGGCATGCAAGGCTAAATCGAGCATGGCGGTAACGGCGTAACGGCCTTTAGTGGTCAAGCGCATGGCAAGCCCCTCGACGCTGAAAGCTCAGCGCACTAACGGCAAATGTGCTGCCATTATGGGAAAACCTGAGTGCTTTGGTCAACCATTACGCGGCGGCAGCGTTTCTTGCTCGGCTGATGGTGGAGTGGCCGAGTGCTTGCCAACGCCGGTGCAGCCGGTATCGTTCTCGTCCAGAATATCGGCAAAATCTTCATCGCGCAGCGCCGGTAACTGGCCGTCACGGTAGTTGTCATCTAGCTTACGCAGGGTAGAGCACATGCGCTCAATGCGCTCATCCACGGCGTGCATATGGTCGAGCATTGCCTGCATCGAACGGGCTACGGGGTCGGGCATGTCCTGGCTGACGCCGTAGGCGTCAAAGCCAAATTTTTGGCAGATGGCTTCGCGTCGGGCGGGGTCGACATCCAGTGCTTCTTCCACATCGGGGTCGGCGCGTTTAACGATTTTACCGGGAATACCTACCACCGTGGCGCCCGGCGGTACTTCTTTGGTGACCACGGCATTAGAGCCAATTTTCGCTCCAGCGCCGACCGTAAAGGGCCCCAGTATTTTGGCGCCCGCACCGACAATCACGCCATCCCCCAAGGTGGGATGGCGCTTGCCTTTGTTCCAGCTGGTGCCGCCCAGGGTGACACCTTGATAGAGCGTTACGTTATCGCCCACCAGCGCCGTTTCGCCAATCACCACACCCATGCCGTGATCAATAAAAAACCGCCGACCAATCGTGGCGCCAGGGTGAATTTCAATGCCGGTGAGCCAGCGTGAAAACGTCGATAGCGTCCGCGCTAGCCACTTGAGGTTTTTTTTCCACAGCCAGTGGCCGCAGCGATGCAGCAGGAGGGCGTGCAGGCCAGGATAGTTGGTCAGCACCTCAAGAAAGTTACGTGCGGCCGGGTCGCGGTCAAATACGCTGTTGATGTCTTCACGTAGACGTTGAAACATGAGGTGTTCCTTGGCGTTATATAAGGCGGCGTCTAGCTATTGAACTATTAGAACGGATTTTTGAAATATCGCCGGTTCTTGGAATATCAATAGAGAAATCACGTTAGCAGAATAGCGAAGTTGGGGCACGCAGCATCAACTTCAAGCTTAGCGTTTCCAGCCTAATAAATTACGGCTTGGGTGGCTTGGTGTTCGCAGCCTTTTCGGTAGCCGACAGAATTCCACGCAAAATATTCATTTCCATGCGTTCTGGGCGAGCGCGCAGGTACAAGCGGCGCAGTCTCGCCATTAGCTGTCGTGGCTGATCAGGGTCGTGGAAGTCAATACCAATCAGCGTGCGCTCTAAGTGCTCAAAGTAGCGCTCTAGCTCGGCGTGGGTGGCCAGATCATCGTCATCATTTGGCACAGTTGGAGGTGCATCCGCTTGGCCATCTGATTGGCTTAGCCACGCCATGCGACACTCATAGGCAAGCACCTGAACCGCTGCGGCCAAATTGAGTGAGCTAAAGTCGGCATTGGTAGGAATATGCACATGTGCGTGGCAGCGCTGTAATTCAGCATTGGTAAGGCCGCTGTCCTCGCGCCCGAATACCAGCGCCACGCGGGACTCAGCAGCCTGGCACTCGGCGGGCAGCCGGTCAGCTAACTCCCGCGGTGAGAGCATCGGCCAGGGCAGAGTGCGTGAGCGCGCACTGGCGCCCACGGCCAGAGTGCAATCAGCTACCGCCTCTTCCAGTGAGGCATGCACACTGGCTTGATGAAGGAGGTGGTCAGCGCCGGAGGCACGGGAAATGCTGTCCTGGGTAATCACTTCACAGCGGGGGGCAACGAGGGCTAAATCTGCCAGGCCCATATTGTGCATGGCGCGTGCCACGCCGCCGATATTGCCGGGATGGCTGGTGCCGATAAGAACAATGCGAATGCGCTCAAGCATGATAAGGCTCGGTGAATAAAGAGGGTGATTATTATCGCGTAAAGCGCGCAGTCTAGCATGAGTCGGTGGTATGCCCGAGAGTGGTCTGCTAGAATTGCGCGCCAAAGGCGGCACCTGCGCCTACTTATGCTCTATGATTAGCATCACGTTCTTTAACATCACTGTCACAAGGCCCGATCATGAATCCGATGGTCCAATTTACGCTGCGTGCTGCACGCGGCGCTGTTGAGCACTTCCTACGCGTACGCGAACGTATTGAAAACGCGCACGATGAATTTAACCTTGACCGCCTACTCGACGAGACGGCGCGCAAGGCCGAAGCGACGATTGTTCAGCAGTTGGAGCGCGGTTATCCCCAGCACGGTGTTACCGGCCGCTTTTCCCCGCACCGCGCGGGTGAAGGCGAAGGCGCGGATATCGTCTGGAAAATTGAACCGATGCACGGCTACTCTAATTTAGCCGTTGCCGGCAAGGGCTTTGCACTCTCAGTGGTGTGTCTTATCAAAGGTCGTCCCGAACACGCGGTGATTATCTGTCCGTTCGCCGACGATGAATATATCGCCAGCCGCGGCCGCGGCGCCCAGCACAACGACAAGCGCATGCGCGTTAGCAAGCCTACCGCTATTAGCGGCACGCGTATGGCCATGAGCCTGCCGGAAGTTTGGCTTCGCCCGCGCAATTTACCTGCTTATTTAACCGTTTCACAGCAGCTTGCCCCACAGGTAGAAAACCTGCTGGCCACCGGCTGTGGGCTGCTGGATTTGTGCGAGTTGGCCACTGGGCGAGTGGATAGCGCTTTTGTGCTCGGCCTGGAAGAGCAGGATATGCTGGTAGGCACGCTGTTCCTGAAAGAGGCGGGCGCCTTGATGGGTACGCCGGACGGCCAGCCCACGGTGAAAGTGGAAGGGCAGCTAATGGCAGCCGGGCCGCGTCTCTATAAAGCGCTGATCAAGCAGCTCACGCCGCACTTTTAAGTAGCAATGCTAAGCTTTTAAAGATAAAAGCTTTAAAGACGACCGTTTTTAAAGACAAAAAAAGCCCCTGCTGGATTCCCAGCAGGGGCTTTTTTGTAGGCTAAATAAGAGGAGTATAGAGATGCGCCGTTAAGGCAGCTCTTCCTCTTCTTCGTCGAACTCTTTCTTGGTGGGAATCAAATCTTCTCGCGACAGCTTCAGTGGTAGCAGTAGCGCCGCAGCAATATAGATAGACGAGAACGTACCCACAACGATGCCGACCAGCAGCGCAATGGCGAAATTCTCAATCATATCCCCGCCCAATAGCAGCAGAGCGAGCAGTACCAGAATGGTGGTGCCCGAGGTTGCCAAGGTGCGCGAGAGCGTGGCGTTAATCGCTTCGTTGAAGATCTGCGGCATATCGTCGATACGCGAAGTGCGGATGGCTTCGCGGACGCGATCATAAACCACGATGGTATCGTTCAACGAGTAGCCGATAACTGCCAGGATGGCTGCCAATACGGTAAGGTCGAAATCGAGCTGAAACAGAGCGAACACGCCCACTACGATAATCACATCGTGCAGCAGTGCCAGCAGTGCGCCAATCGCAAACTTGTACTGAAAGCGGAAGGCCACATAGAGCATGACCACGCCGAGCGCTACCAGCAGACCCAATCCACTCTGGTCACGCAGTTGGTCACCTACCTGGGAACCAACAAACTCAGAGCGAACAAGGTCAACGCTATTACCACTCGCGCGTAGCAGGTTTACTACCTCGCCGCCTACATCAGCGTCAAACGCCTGCTGGAGACGAATCAAGACTTCGGTTGATGCCCCAAAGGTTTGCACCGAGACATCTTGAAAGCCGCTCTCTTCGAGCAGCACACGAATAGCGTCCAGGGAGGGCGCAGCGCCGTAGCGCACCTCAATCAGCGTACCGCCAGTAAAGTCCAGCCCTAGGTTGAGCTGCTGGAACAGGATGGCGCCAATCGACACGATCAGTAACACAGCGGAGACGGCAAACGCGATGTTGCGCCGTCCCATAAAGTCGATTCGCAGGTGTGATAGGGGTTTCATTACCACCTCTTCAGTTCTGGGCTAAGCACGTGGTTTAAATTCATGCTTTTCAAATCCATGCTCTTTAAATCCACAGCTTTTTGACGGGTTTGCTGCCATAGGCCAAGTTGACCATGGCGCGAGTCACCATCAGAGCGGTGAACAGCGACGTCAAAATGCCGATAGAGAGCGTGACGGCGAACCCTTTCACCGGGCCGGAGCCAATCGAGAACAGGATAACGGCCACCAGCAGCGTGGTGATGTTAGCGTCGACGATGGAGGTGAAGGCGCGCTCATAGCCGGCTTGGATCGCTTGCTGAACTGACATGCCGTTACGCAGCTCTTCACGTATTCGCTCGAAAATCAGCACGTTGGCATCTACCGCCATGCCCAGTGTCAGTACGATACCGGCAATACCTGGCAGCGTCAGCGTGGCGCCCAGCATCGACATCACCGCGACCAGCAGTGTTAAGTTCAGCGCCAGGGCGATATTGGCAAACACGCCAAACACCTTATAGCGCACCAGCATAAACAGCACGACCAGCAGCAAGCCAATCTGTACCGAGAGCAGGCCCCGCTCAATGTTTTCAGCGCCCAGGCTTGGCCCAATGGTGCGTTCTTGGACGAAGTAGATGGGAGCCGCAAGGGAGCCCGAACGCAGCAGCAACGCCAGCTCAGCGGCTTCTGTCGGCGAATCCAAACCGGTGATCCGGAAGCTGTTGCCAAGCGCACTTTGAATAGTGGCCAAACTGATCAGGCCGCGCTCAACGTAAGGCTCCCGCTCAATGGTCTCTTCGCCCGTTTCCGGGTCGACCACCACGGTGTCTTCACTCTTATGCTCGATGAACAGCACCGCCATATTGCGGCCGATATTGGTGCGTGTGGCGCGGTTCATTAGCGTGCCGCCGGTGCCGTCCAGATCAATATTGACCTGCGGGCGACCATTCTCATCAAAGCTGTTGCTGGCACTGGAGACGCTATCGCCGGTAATGATCACGTCGCGCATTAGCTCGGCAGAGCGCGAAGGCTCATTTCGGAAGGTGAGGGTTTCCGTTTCGTTATCCGGCGTATCGTTGCGCGCTTCCAGGCGGAACTCCAGGTTCGCCGTTGCGCCGACAATACGCTTGGCCGCCACGGTGTCCTGGATGCCCGGCAGCTCCACCACGATCTGGTTGGGGCCTTGGCGCTGCACCATGGGCTCCGCGACACCCAGTTCGTTGACCCGGTTGCGTAGGGTGGTCAAGTTCTGGTTGATCGCGTAATCCTGAATTTCGTTTACCGATTGATCGCTAAGCGTCATTACCAGCGTTGAAGCGCGGCCATCGCCTTCACTGCTGTATTCAAACTCAGGAAAGTCACGGCTGATCAGGCTGCGGGCTGTATCGCGGTCTTCGGCGCTGGCAAAATCGATCGACAGCGTGCGCTCCTCGATATCGGTATTACGATAGCGAATCCGCTCGTCGCGTAGCAGCTCACGCATGGCGCTGGCGTTGACTTCCAGGCGCTGGGTAAGCGCGGCTTCCATATCCACTTCGAGCAGGAAGTGCACGCCACCACGCAAATCAAGGCCCAGCGTCATGGGGGAAGCAGAGAATGCCTGTAGCCATTCTGGCGTTGCTTCGGCGAGGTTTAGCGCTACCGTCGCATCATCGCCTAAAAGGTCAGCGGCAATGTCGCGAGCAGGCAGTTGATCGTCATCGTGGCGTAAACGAATAAGCCACTGCCCGTTCTCTTCTTCGAGGGCTTTGATCTCAATATCGTGTTCGCTGAGCGCGGTTTCAACACGGTCTATCTGACGCGCATCCAGCGAGTCGCCTTGGGCGCTGCTAATTTGGATGGCGGGATCTTCGGGGAATAGATTGGGAAGCGAGTAGATAAGGCCAACCACCAGGACGACCAGTATCAGCAGATACTTCCACAGGGGGTAACGGTTGAGCATGCAAGCCCTGCCTTCAATTACAAACGGAATGCTGTGCACGGACACGCCGCGCACAGCAAAGTTCACCATCATTCATACCATGTCACCCCTGCCGGGGTGGCTGGCACTGGCTCGGCAGGGGTATTACAAGGTTTAGATGGACTTGATGGTGCCTTTAGGCAGTACGGCGGCAACGGCGTTCTTCTGCACGTTAACTTCGGTGCCTTCAGAGATCTCGATGGTCAGGAATTCGTCGCTCACCTTAGTGATCCGACCTACCAAACCGCCGCCAATAACGATCTCATCGCCTTTGTCCAAGTTGGTGACCAGCTGCTTGTGCTGCTTGGCGCGCTTGGCTTGCGGGCGCCACAACAGGAAGTAGAAAATCAGCACGAAACCGACCAGCATGACGATTTGCGCAATACCACCGCCAGCAGCGGCTTCTTGGGCATGGGCTGGTGAGATGAAGAAATCCAGCATTGCAGAGAACTCCTGAGTTAGAAAAGCTTAGGTTTTTAGATGCTTGGTTTTTGAAAGCTTGGTTTTGAAAACATGGTTTTTAAAGCATAGTTTTTAAAACATAGCCAAACAGTTTAAACCACGCGCCAAGGCGCGTGGCGATTAATTCGTCAGGGCTGGCTTAGCGGAGGCACTGGCAAGCCACGCCGTGCATAGAAGCCTTCCACAAAGGTCGTCAATGTACCCGCTTCAATTGCCGCGCGCAAATCGGCCATCACACGCTGGTAGTAACGTAAGTTGTGGATGGTGTTGAGCATCGAGCCGAGCATTTCATTGCAGCGATCCAAATGGTGCAAGTAGCCCCGTGAGAAATTCTGGCAAGTATGGCAATCGCACTCTTCATCGAGCGGGCGGGTATCAAAACGGTGCTTGGCGTTACGAATTTTGACCGTGCCTTCCGAGGTGAACAGGTGGCCGTTACGCGCGTTGCGGGTGGGCATTACGCAATCGAACATATCCACACCCCGGCGCACGCCTTCCACCAGGTCTTCGGGTTTGCCGACGCCCATTAGGTAGCGAGGCATCTCATCGGGCATCCAGGTGGGCAGGTAGTCGAGCACCTTGATCATCTCTTCTTTCGGTTCGCCGACGGAAAGCCCGCCAATCGCCAAACCATCAAAGCCGATTTCCAGCAGCCCTTTGAGTGAGCGTTCGCGCAGCTCAGGGTGCATGCCGCCTTGAATAATACCAAACAGCGCGGAAGGGGAGTCGCCGTGGGCATCACGCGAGCGTTTGGCCCAGCGCAGCGACAGCTCCATGGATTTCTCGGCTTCGTCAAACGTGGCCGGGTAGGGCGTGCACTCGTCAAAGATCATCACCACATCGGAGCCCAGCGAACGCTGAACCGCCATGGACTCTTCCGGGCCCATAAAGACTTTGCTGCCATCCACAGGCGAGCGGAAGTGCACGCCCTGCTCGGTGATCTTGCGCGTCTCACCGAGGGAGAAGACCTGAAAACCGCCGGAGTCGGTCAGAATCGGTTTGTCCCACTGGGCGAAGTCATGCAGGTCGCCGTGAGCTTCAATCACCTCGGTGCCAGGGCGCAGCCACAGGTGAAAGGTGTTGCCGAGGATGATTTCGGCGCCGATCTCTTTGACGGAATCCGGCGTCATGCCTTTCACCGTGCCGTAGGTGCCTACTGGCATAAACGCCGGGGTCTCCACTGTGCCACGGGGGAAGTGGAGGCGGCCACGGCGCGCACGGCCATCGTCGGCCAGGCGCTCAAAGCGCATAAAGCATTCGTTTCGCATATAAAGTAACTCGTTAATCTCGTTCGTTTGGCGCGACGGGTGCAGGGCAAGCGGGTCAACAATCAGCAGCAATACCTAGCGGGTCAACAGCATGGCGTCGCCATAGCTAAAAAACGCATAGCGCTCGGCCACTGCCCGTTGATAGGCGTGCATGATGGTGTCATAGCCCACGAAGGAGGACACCAGCATTAGCAGCGTCGATTCCGGTAGGTGGAAATTGGTAATTAAAGCATCCACGCAGCGCCACTGGTAACCGGGGTAGATGAAAATGTCGGTATCGCCACTATAAGGCGCGATCTGTCCGTCGCTACTTTTCATGCAGGCGCTTTCCAGGCAGCGCACGCTGGTGGTGCCCACTGCCACCACCCGCTTGCCTGCTGCCAGGGTCTCGCGCACTTGCTGGCAGGTAGCTTCCGTGACCTCAATCCACTCGCTGTGCATATGGTGTTCAAGGATGTTGTCGACGCGCACCGGCTGAAAAGTGCCCGCGCCCACATGCAGCGTCACAAAGGCACGGTTAATGCCTTTATCTGCAAGGGCGTCCAGCAGTGGCTGATCAAAATGCAGCCCGGCGGTCGGCGCCGCTACTGCACCATCACGCCGGGCATAGACGGTTTGGTAACGCTCACGGTCGCTGAGTTCGTCTTCGCGGGTAATATACGGTGGCAGCGGCATATGGCCGTGCTTTTCGAGCAGCGCAATCATCGGCGTATCGCCCAAAAAGCGCAGCTCGAACAGGGCATCACGGCGGCCTTCTACGATGGCGTGAATATCGCCCTCGAAAATCAGCTCGGTGCCGGGCTTCGGCGACTTACTCGAACGAATATGCGCCAAGCCACGGTGAGCATCCAGCGGGCGCTCCAGTAACATCTCCACTTTGCCGCCGCTGGCCTTATGGCCGTGCAGGCGCGCCGGAATCACCCGGGTGTCGTTAAACACCAACAGGTCGCCGGGCTCCAGAAGCTCAAGCAAATCGGGAAAGCGGCGGTGTTCCAGCGCGCCGCTCTGGCCATCCACGCACAGCAAACGGCAGTCGCTACGCTGTTCAGAAGGGTAGCGAGCAATTAATTCGTCGGGTAGTTCGTAATGAAAATCCGCGCGCTGCATGGCGTATAACTCTTAACATTGATCAAACAGGCGGCATAGGATAGCGCTTTGGCTGCATAAAGTCAGTCAATGTGATTGACCTACCTCGTTAATTACGTATAATGCGCATCCATTGCCGGTATGGCGGAATTGGTAGACGCAGCGGATTCAAAATCCGCCGCCTTTACGGGTGTGCCAGTTCGAGTCTGGCTACCGGCACCATCTTTAAAATCAGGCGCTTAGGCGCCTTTTTTTGTGCCTGTCATTCCTCCATTTATATTCTTTGGTCGCGTTTTGGTCGCACCAGCACAAATATAGTAGTTGGCGTCTGCAAAGTTGTAGCTTTTAGGCTACATTGTTTTTATGACGTCACTCTCGCATTACTTGACCGCGGATGGTCATGATCCCTTCCAAGCTTGGTTAGATGCTACCAAGGCGAAAGACCGGCAAGCTGCTATGCGCGTATTAACGCGCCTTAACCGGCTTGTAGCCGGTAATGCGGGCGATACTAAAAGCGTCGGCGACGGTGTGATGGAGCTTCGTATCGACTATGGCCCAGGCTATCGCGTCTATTACGCTAAAGTGGGAAGACGGTTAGTTCTTCTATTAACCGGAGGTACTAAAAAACGCCAGCAGGCTGATATTGAACAGGCGAAGGCATTTTTAGTGGACTACCGTAAGAGGTTGAAGAAATGAAAAGCCATGATGATGCTGTGATTACCATGCTTCGTGAAGATCCTGATATGGCTGTCGATTATCTACGCACCGCTTTTGATGAGTTGGATGAGGAAGGCGGAGAAACAGCTTTTCTTATGGCGCTTCGCCATGTGGTGGAGGCCCAGGGTGGTATGGCAGTCGTTGCTGAACGGGCCAAGCTATCAAGGGAAAGCCTGTATCGCGCGTTATCGCCTAAGGGGAACCCTACCTTGCGCACTATGACTGCGGTCATCAAAGCCACGGGCGTACACTTTCATGACTTAACCCGGCAGGCTTCGTGAGCGAATCATTTAGAAGCCCCGGGATAGAGCGTGCCGCGAATTTGAAGAAAACAGGGACGGGTACCAACTAGCGCAACGGGTTGTGGATAGATGGTCTCCAGGGGGCAGGCATTGTGGATAAGGGCAGTAAGGGGACTAAATGTTGTGGATGAAGCGAGAGAAGCATTTCATCAGATTTTAAAAATGGCGATCCTGTTTGGTGGGATGGCCATTTTTTATATCTGGATTGAGAGTAAGCTATTAAAAAAATGGAAAAAGAAAAGACGTAAGAGGAATAAGTAGTGGAGAGCTTCGACAGAATGTTTGTTAGTGCATTAAGAGATCTTGACGCAGGACTACAACAGGCAATTTATTACGCGGTTTTTATTGATATTTTACTCTTGGTGTCGCTTGTTATTTTTATATGGTGCTGCTGTGTTTATGTGCTTAATTACAAAAAAGCTTGTGGATGAGAGTGTGAGGGTTGCAAGATCTAAGAAACAGTATTATGGAGCTAGAGCGGAAAGAGAAAGGCTGGAAGCAAGGAAGATAAAATTTGAACTTGGTTTGATAGAAGAATTGGATAAGGAGGATTTGGGGGTTTACGGTTAACAAAAGCATTATGAATAAGTGTTTCAGTTTTTTATTTTTAAAAGTTGGAATTGGCGGGACTTTTCCAGTTATTTAATAGAGGGTTGTTGATATGAGCGGCTTGGTTCTTAATATTATTTTGTTTTTCTGGATTGGTTTGAGTCTAGCTTTTTTTATTGAAGTGGATGCTGAAGTTTTTACAATATTAAGCGCAGCAGCAATAGCTGGGTTGTTAACATATATGTCAGTTTTTATTTCAGACAGAAATGCTGATATTGAAAAGAAAAAAACAATGATTAAGGAAATGAAAGATTTAAGCTGGGATTACATAGAATTGATTAACGATTTTTTCACAAAAGCTAAGGAAGCTCTGAAAAAGTCACTGCCATCAGTGATAATACGGCTATCGTCAACTGCATAGGATTCAGTGCTGCCATGGATCAAATCACCTTCTCCGAAGCCGAGTACCAGAACAAGAAGAGAAAGACTC